>JANXQZ010000884.1 GCA_025353235.1 Bryobacterales bacterium | reverse complement strand
AGAGCCGGCTGGAAAGCCGGCTGCAGGCAGGATTGCCTGCCCCACGTTTGGGACAGGCAAGGCTTAGTCCTCGATCTTCGCTTCGTCGATCAGCATGACTGGGATGTCGTCACGGATCGGGTATACGCGTTTGCATTGCACACACTTTAGTCCGCTTTGGTCGGCTTTCATTTCGACACGCGCTTTACACAACGGACAAACGAGGATGTCGAGGAGATCTTTACTGATGGCCATTCAGTAGCAGTCTATCAGGCGACTAGAACGAGAATCGCAGTCCAAACTCGATTCGCCGGTTATTGGCGGGGTTCGCTTCAGCTCCAAATCCACCGGCCAGCCGGTTCGAGGTGCCGAACAGCGGAGAGGTAATATCTCCGATCACAGGTCCCTGGTTGTTGGTATTAAACAGATTGCGCGCGTTAACCGAAGCAGTCAAATTATAACGACGGGAAGTAGTGCCGCCGTCGAAACCGCCGCCGCCCCCATGGCCGCCGCCTCCGGGTCCGTGACCGCCGCCGCCGAAGCCGCCGCCCGGAGGTCCACCCATGCCGCCATTACCGCCACGCGCGCCGCCGGAGTTCCTCTCCGGTCCAAAGCCAAACGTCTTAGAAAGCCGCAGGTTGACGGAGAAGAAGGCTGGACCCTCGCCGAAGTTACGAGGGATAATCTGCACGCCCGGCGCCGGGTTCAGATTGAAGCTCCCATAGGACTTCGTTGTTGAGGCACCAGAAGTGCCCGCAGCCACCAAAGCAGGCCTAGCCGTGTTTAAAAGGGTATCGCCGTACAGATCCCGGCTTTCATAAATATTGAAAGGCCGACCTGTGTTAGCGATGATGAACGGGCTAAGGCGAATGTCCCACTTGGTGGTAACAGATCCGCCCATCATGATTCGGTGGCGGGTATCGATGGAAGAGCGTCCATATTCGCTGGACAGATTGTTCTGATCCGCCCCGAACGTCGCGGCCCCATCCGTATTGCTCTTGGCGAAATTGAGGAAATAACCGCCAAATAACGAGATGTTCCGGGTGGCCTGATTGCGAATATTAACAAACAGTTGGTTCTGATTCAGGATCCCGGTCGATTCATACTGGAAGATCTCATTCGTTCCGCCGTACGGTCGAGCACCAGTTCCCTTTCCGGTATAGCCGACCGGGGCGTTGATGTCGCGGGCACGGAGGAGATGCAAGCCCCGAGTGTTGGTGAAGTTGATAGCGATGGTCGTGTTCTTAGGCAGTTGGCGCTCGATTCCGAGCGCGCTTTGGATCACATACGGAGCGCGCAAGTTCTTGTCCACTTGCCAGGTAGAAGTGGTCCCTTGCAGGTTAAGTGCGTTAACCGGAATCGCATTCGGGTAGTAAGTTGCGATAAGTGTAGGGTCGTTGACGTTGTAGCTCCTCAACTGTTGAGTACCATCTGGGTTGAGAGCGAAGCGCTCCGCCTGCAGCGTATAGCTTGGATCAAACCGGTCGTAGAACACTCCGAAACCGCCGCGAATCACCAGCTTCGGCCGTCCCGTCTTGCTGCTGCCCGGTGCCCACGCTACTCCGATGCGAGGAGCCAAGCTTCGGCCGTCGCTGATGTTGGTCTGATACTCATAGCGCAAGCCTAGGCTGAGCGTCAGATTCGGACGGAGCCGCCAGTCGTCTTGGACGAAGAAGCCGAGATCGGTCTGCCCAACTCCGGCGAGAGCAGCGCCATCGGACCGGGTGAACAGGGTGGGTCCGCCGCCCAGCGCAGCAATTTGCGGAACTGAGAAATGGTTCTTCTGGAACAGGAGCGTGCGTTGGTATTGCTGGATGGAGTTCACGCTTTGGCACCCCGGGGTCTGATCGGCAGCCACGCACACTACTCCGGGCACCAGGGCATTATTACTCGCATCCAGGGTGGGAACAAAACCGCCGGTGAACGAATAGGTTCCGCCGAAGTTGCTCGGTGCATAGCTGCTCAGATCTATGGTCCGAACTCGGACGCCAAATTTCCAGGCATGGCGACCGCTGTTATAGGACGTGTAGTTCTGCAACTCGTAGCGATTCTCCACGTCGGTGTTATGGCCGACTTGCGCTCCGCCTGTATTGAACGCCTGGGATACGTCGATCGCGGGGATGCTGTTGTCCCCGAATCCAACGTTATTGATGTGCTGATACTGGAAGCGCGTCTCGTTGATCGCCTTGGCGCCCAAGATTTGCGTGTCGGTCAACTGAGCCGTGTGCAGTTGGTTCAGCTCGTTGTATCCCCGGCTCGCTAAATTAAACTGGCCCACTCCTTGATCGGTCAAATCGTTCCGCGTATAGGTGTAGCGCCCAGTCAAACTGTTGCTGGGAGTGATTTGATAGTCGATGCGTGGGCTAAAGGTCATGCGGCGCTGGGGAGTAGCCACGTAGCCGCTGAAAGGAGTGATGGCAAGCGTGGTGGGATCCACCG
>JANXQZ010000865.1 GCA_025353235.1 Bryobacterales bacterium | reverse complement strand
GATGGGATGACTTGGTACGATTCGCTGCAGACTAAAATCGAGCGCAGGTTCAGCTACTGGCAGTTGATTGGCACCTACACCTGGGAGAAGTCCCTCTCGATGCTAACCTATCGCCAGATCTTCACCCAGAGCAACGCATATGCTCAGGACATGTACAACTTGAAGGACATGAAGTCATACCTGCCCTTCGATCAACCGCATATCGTAAACATCCTGAACAGCTTCGACCTGCCGCTAGGAACTGGCAAGAAGTTCCTCAGCACCAACAATCGCCTGGTGAATCTGCTGGTGGGCAGTTGGACGCTGGCGGGGGCGCAACAGTATCGCAGCGGCACGCTAATTCAAGTTTCCGCGCCGAACACGCTGGGCAGCGGAGTGATCTTCGGCGATTTCAAGAAGGCGAACCGAGTCAACGGAGTTCCAATCCAAACAGGGGTTGACCGGACCTCTCTGAATCCCAACAATCCAGCCAGCCGCTACTTTAACGCCGGTGCCTTCTCGCTTCCGGGTACTTATCAGTTCGGCAACGCGGCCACGTTCTACAACGACTTCCGGAACCCGCCGGTGTTCATCGAGAATGTTTCGATCCAGAAGAACTTCGGGCTGTGGTGGCACGGGCAGGATGTGGATCGGGTTCGGTTTCAATACCGGGCCGATGCGTTTAACGTATTTAACCGGACCAATTTCGGATTTATTAACGGCACGATTGGAAGCGCTAACTTTGGACGACCGACCGCGCCGCAGAACGGTCCGAGAATCATTACGATGGGTCTGCGGTTGAGCTTCTAAAGGATCGGTCTATAATTTAAGTGATGAACAAGTCGAATTGGCGGCCCGTTGCTTTGTCCCTGACTGTTGCCGGCGTTGTGGCGCGATTGCTTCCGCACGCGCCTAACTTCGCTCCCGTGGGCGCGGTTAGTTTGTTTGCAGGGGCCCGCCTTCCGATGTGGCAGGCCTATGCCGTGCCGCTATCGTTGATGGCGGTAACCGATCCGATCCTGAACGCCATGCGAGGCTATCCGGCCTTCACGTGGTATCAGGCCTTCACGTATCTCAGCTTTCTGATTAGCGTGTGGATCGGCAGGCGTGTACGGGGTTCCGAGAGCGGTTGGCGCATTGGCGGCGCGATGCTCGCATCGAGCGCTCAATTTTTCCTCATTTCGAATTTTGGAAGCTGGCTGTTTGATTACCCGCATACGCTCGGTGGTTTAGGAGCTTGCTACGCGGCGGCGATCCCGTTCTTCGAGCGCACGCTGATGAGCGATGTGTTTTTCACTGCGGCGCTGTTTGGGACGTATGCCATTCTGAGTCGGACTGTAGCCATTCGCGAGACGTGCTAGGCGGCCTGAGCTTGTAACGCTGCGAACGCAGCTACTGTCGCGTATTTCTGATCCTGGGTCCAGGGCGGCCCAATTTGTTTGCCGAGCGATCCGATGCGCTTCAGGGCCATCGGGTCAAGTCCCTTCTCTCGCACGCCCGTAAATGGCAGGTGATGCTGCTGCGAGGCCCAGGCCAGCACATCGCGAAACATCTCGCCTTCCGCCGTGTGCAGCAGCGGGTGCGAGACGAGAATCCGTTTGAGAGCCGGGAGCGGCTTGCCGGCCCCGAGCAGGATGCCGCAAGCAATCACTTGGTGCCCCTGCGATCGAAGCACTTTGATGGCGGCCGACATGGCCTCCAGGGCCAGTGCTCGCGATGAATCGATCGCTGCACGCACTAGCTCCTCGGCCTCTGCGAACGGCAAGTCGGACGCGGCGTGATAAGGCTGCTTGGAACCGGTTAAGTCGGGGTCGGCGATCACGATTCGCTTGCGCTCCAGAATGCGGGGCGCGTCAATCGTCCCCGAGACAGCTACCATAGCTGCCCAGCCCGAATGTGCCCGAAAGCCCAGCGCGGTCCGCATTCCCCAATCATACGCAAGCTCGGGTGGCGCTATCATCTCGTAATGCGCTCACTGCTTCTTCTGGCAACGGCTGCGTGCCTCCTTGCCGCCAACGATAAAACGCAGATCCTCTCCAAGATGGACGCCGACGCGCCGCGCTACGGAGAGATCTCGCGCAAGATTTGGGAGTTCGCCGAAGTCGGTTACAAGGAGAACAAAAGCGCCGCTCTACTCAAGTCCGCCCTAACCACGGCCGGGTTCGCGCTACAGGAAAACGTTGCGGCTATCCCCACGGCCTTCACTGCCACCTGGGGACATGGCAAGCCGGTGATCGGCATCATGGGTGAATACGATGCCCTGCCTGGGCTCTCCCAACAAGCCGTCCCGGATCGGAACCCTGTGGTGAATGGGGCACCGGGCCATGGCTGCGGTCATAACCTTCTGGGCACAGCCTCGCTCTTCGCTGCAGTCACGATCAAGGAATGGATGGCCGAGCAGAAGATTGCCGGCACCATCCGCTTCTATGGCACACCTGCGGAAGAAGGCGGGGGCGGGAAGCTGTACATGGCGCGTTCCGGCGCGTTCAAGGACGTTGATGTGATGCTCAGCTGGCATCCGTCCGATCAGAACGGAGCGTCGCTCAAGAGCTCACTCGCGATCATGTCCGCGAAGTTCCGGTTCCATGGGAAGCCGGCGCATGCCTCGACGTCTCCGGAGGCTGGCCGGTCGGCACTCGATGGACTCATGGTGATGGCCAACGCGGTCGAGTTCCTGCGCGAACACGTGCCCGAATCCACGCGCATCCACTACATCATCACCAACGGCGGAGCGGCACCGAACATCGTGCCCGACTACTCCGAGTTGTTCCTGTACGCGCGCCATCCCAGCATGCCCACGCTAGATGGCATTTGGGATCGCATCGTCAAGTGCGCGCAAGCGGGCGCGCTGGCAACCGAGACGAGCATGGAAATGGAGATGATCGATAGCTCATACAACGTTCTCCCCAACGACGCTCTCGCTGCACTCGCCGACAAGAACATGCGCTTGGTCGGCGGCGTCACGTATACGAAAGAGGAGCAGTCCTTCGCCGAGTCCATTCGAACCACGCTTCCTGCCGATCGGTTGCGCCCGCTCGGGAGTCAGGAAAAAATTGAGAGTCCCACGGAAGGGCACGGCGCGGCTTCCACCGACGCTGGCGACGTTAGCTGGATGCTCCCGATGGCGGAACTAGGAGCCGCCACCTTCGTTCCAGGAGTGCCTGCGCATAGCTGGCAGTCCACGGCCTGCGCGGGCATGAGCATCGGACGCAAAGGAATGCTGGTGGCCGCCAAGACGCTGGTGTTGACCGCGATGGATCTGTTCACCGATCCCGCCCAGGTGGAAGCCGCCAAGGCCAGTTTCGAAAAGCGGCGCGCCGGCTTCGAGTACAAATCGCGCATCCCGGCCGACCATCAGCCTCCCTTGAACTACCGAGACAACAAATAAGGAACCACTGTGAACCGACTTGTCTTAGCATTGCTCCCCCTCTGCCTGTTTGCCCAGCAGCCGACCCCGATCGCGCGCCTGCAAGCCAACATCGAGCGCATCACAAAATCGATCAATGCCGATTGGGGAATTTACATCAAGTGCCTGGAGACTGGCGAGGAAATCGCCATGGATGCGGACAAGCAGATGGACACGATGTCTGTGATCAAGATTCCCCTGATGGTGGAAGCCTTCCGCCAGATTGAAGCCGGAAAGTTCGCCTTGACCGACAAGATCACGTTGAAGGAATCCGACAAGCGGCCCGGAACCGGCGTGATTCGATCGCTGGATCCGGGCGCAGTGCTGACGATCAAGGATCTGCTCACGCTCATGATCATCGTGAGCGACAACACGGCTACCGATTTGATGTTCGACAAAGTGGGCGGCGTAGAGCCGGTCACTGCGCTGATGAAACAGTACGGCCTGAACGCCACCGTTGCTACAGCCCCGTCCGACGCTTGGTTCAAGGCGTTGAGGTCGGCTTCGTCGGCAGCCGCGTTCCATAAGGAAGGTAAGCATCCGTTCGGGTTATCTTCGCCGCGAGACATCGGCAAGCTCTTAGAAATGATGGAGCATGGGAAGGCCGTCAGCCCCAAAGCCAGCGAGACCATGCTCCAGATCATGCGCGGACAAGTCTACGGAACGCGTCTGCCCAAGTATCTATCCGGCGTTCGCCTGCCACATAAGACGGGAGACTTCCTGCCCTACATCGGCAACGATGTGGGAGTGATCGAGATGCAAGGCAAAACCATTGTGATCTCGGTATTCACAGCGCACCATTACGGAGTGGGCACGTACCTGGAGGATGCGATCGGGCGCATCGGTGAGCAGGTGGCCAATTACTTCAGCTACCGGCCCGCTTTGTAGGGCAGGTTGTCAACCTGCGGCCGATTGGCAATCGGCCCTAATGGCAGGAAGCCTGCACTGCTGTTAAGGCAGGGCGAATGCGATCAGCGTGTCTGAAAATTGATCGCTATACTTATTGCCACCCCCAGACGCGATCACCAAGTACTGCTTCTTCGTTTTCAGGCCAACGTAGGTCATGGGAGTGGCATGTGCGCTCGCAGGCAGCTTCGTGACCCACAGCTCCTTGCCGGTCTCTTTATCGAACGCGCGGAACCTGGCATCGTTCGTTGCACCGATCAGGATGAGTCCGCCTGCCGTGGCGAGCGATCCGCCGAGGTTCGGAGTGCCAGTGGGCGGCAGTCCTTTCGCGACTAATTCATCCACCACGCCGAGAACGGAACGCCAGCGGAAAGTGCCATGATCCAGATCGATGGCCGTGAGGAATCCCCAGGGCGGCTTTTGACACGGCCATAAGTTGGGATCCCAAAATCGCGAATTGCTCGTGCCCGGCCCCTGAGGACGGTAAGGAATCACTCCGGGCCTCTTGACCATGTGGTACAGCATTCCCGCGTCCATCGAGTTGACGTAGAGCGTATGCGTCTCCGGATCGTAGGAGGCACCTCCCCAATTCGCGCCCCCATTCGTTCCAGGAAATAACACGGTCGGCTTCAGCCCGATGGGAGTGTACAGGCTCCCGAACACGGCACCTTCGATAAGCTTCGCGCAATAAGCGTGAGATTCCGGCGTGACATCGGTCAATTCATCGGCCCGCATCGATTGTCGAGCATAAGGCGGAGGTGCGACGGGCCTTGGCTGCGTGGGCCAGGCTTCCTCGCCGGGCAACTCACTCTTCTCCACCGCCACCTCTTCGATATCATAGAGAGGTT
>JANXQZ010000834.1 GCA_025353235.1 Bryobacterales bacterium | reverse complement strand
CAAGGCGCTGCTCAAGGAATGGATTGGGCGAAAGATTTCGCTGCCCCATTACTCGGAGGCGCAATGACTGTTGCCCATGGGGATGGACACATGGAAGACGCTTCCCTGCCCTGCGGCGCTTTCCTGCCGCAGGCTGCCCGTGTCTTGGGTTGCAAAATGAGTGGGTGTCACATGGACGCGATTCGGCGCTAACCTCGCCCAAATGGAGCCAGCCATGCAGCGCGTCGCGTCGGGCTCGATCACCGAACAATTGAAGTGCACAAGATTGACACTAAAAACGGTAGTTGAAATCGCCCCGGCAGGCCAGCACCTTATCGGCTCACTTCTAGGTGGGTCGCGGGTTTACCCAGGTGAGCTCGTTGGGGACGCTCAAATCAAGTACAGGAGCCGCCTGGAAAGGCGGCTGCAGCCAAGATTGTCTGCCCCACAAAACTTTCTCAACAGCCGTTTTTAGATTGACCCATGCTACGATGGGGCGTTCTATGCCACTGGCACGACGCATTTACATTAGCGGCCCCGCCGATAAATGGCTTACGCGTTCTGGAAACGAGTTGAAATGGGGTATTGTCCAGGAGATCGAGCGCGCAGGATACCTTCCCGAAATTTTCTTCAATCCAAAGGGCGGCCCCGGCTTGGCGGCTGGCAATAGCTTGGAGTCCGGCGGAAGCCGACAAGGTTGCCCGGCGCTGCGTTGGCGCCGCGATGATTGGTCTGCCGCGCTGGTCGTTCCCAACGCCCCAGGGCGCGATCAACATGCCTACCGAGTTCTGCCATTACGAAGGGGCGATCGCCAGAACTCTCGGGTTGCCGACGCTTGTCCTGGTCCAGGAGGATGTCGTCCGCCGCGGCATCTTCACCGCGAGTTTTGGCGGGTACGTCGGCGAAATTCCAGCAGCTGCGGATCGCACCTGGTTGGCATCCGACGATTTCCGCGTTGCCTTCAAATATTGGCTGAACGATCTGGCGTATCGGCGCGACGTGTTTCTCGGCTATTGCAGCAGTTCCGCCGGGACTGCTCAGAATCTTAAACGATTTCTGACCAAAGATCTCAACGTGCACAGTAGGCATATTTCTCTTCACCCAGGATGAAAAAATCGAGAACGGCGCGCTTGCGAGCAGGGCTCTGCCGCGGGACAACGTAGTCTTTGAAGCCGGATATTTCGGCGGAGTGAAGGGCAGGGACAGCGTTCTCATCGTCCTGGAGAACGGCGCCAAAATGCCCGCCGACCTGGGGGGCGACATCTACGCATCTCTGGCCGACAAGTCCGACATCGAACCCATTCAGGATACCGTCCGCAGGTATCTCGAAGCCCTCTAGCTAGGAGCAAGCAGGCTGATGAAAACCGCTCTGTTGAAAATCACCCCGGGTTCAACCCCGCTTGCGGGGGAGTGATCGGGGCGAGCGTTACCTGATAGCCCAATTTGCGCAAAGCCTGAGTGAGCTTCTGCGCGCGCCGTTTCTTTGCCTGTGGATTCGTCTCCTCGCCTTGCTCAACATAGCGAATCCCGTCAGAATCTTCCAAGCCAGCTGGCATAGCCTGTGCGCAATCGCCCAGTGAGCCCCTTTGTAGCCGAGTCTCGGCATCAGCCTCCGGAACACGTTCTGAAAATGGCAGCCCTTTTTCTTGATCGCCGCCTGCGCCGCCTGGGTCAGGATCCGCCGCAAAAACCGGTTTCCTTTCGGCGAACGCGAACTGCGGTTCTGCTCCGCGCTCTCCTCGCTGCCCGGGCAGGTGCCGGCCCAGGAAGCGAATTGGGCTGCGGAGGGAAACGCCTGGGCGTCCGCCCCCACTTCGGCGATGATCTGTTGCGCCGAGTTTACGCCGAATCCATGCGCTTCGGCCAGCCGAACCACCGCATCGGAATGTTTCTTCAGCGCCTCCGCAGCCATTCGGTCGAGGGCATCGATATGCTGGTCCAACATCTCCAGCCGGTCCAGATCCAATTTGAGAATCTCCAGATGCACCGGCTCGGGATGGCCGTTCAGCGCGTCGGCCAGCTCTTTTTTGCTGCACTGCAGCCGGCCCCAGCAGATCGCTGACCACGCTGGACAGCTTAATCCGGGTTTCCTCCAGCAGAGCTTCCATCTGATTCTGCAAGCGCACCCGGGCCCGCACCACTTGCTGCTTGTTCCGCGTCATCGTCCGCCAGCAACGCTGTTCCGCTTGCGGCACGAAACTCAGGACCAGCTCCCCGGCCAGCAAACGCCGGGTCAGCCGCTTGGCGTCCCCAAAATCGTTCTTTCGCCCTTTCGGCGCTCGATTGGAGTGGGCCTGCGCCAAGTGCAGCCTGCGGAAGTGCGGCTCCAAATCGAACCATACCGGCTTCCAATATTGCGCGGTGGATTCCATCACTACTTCTTCTACTCCGCGTTCCCGCAGCCACGCTGCCAGATGCTCCCGCTCTGTAGCGCTGGCTCCCAACCGACGGCTCTCGTACTCAACCTTCGGCTTCGCAGAGATCTCCTTTGCCTCGTCGGAATCCGCCGCTCCAGCCTCACGATCGCCGGACGGGCTTAAAACCGTCGCTGCCACGACCATCAATACTCTCTTGTGAATGTCAATTCCAGCTGCTCTTTGGGACATGCCTTCCTCCTCGCGGCCAGGTGGCAGAACGCGCGACAAATTAATATTACGCACTGTTACGCGCTATCGCCCTTCCTCACGGAAGGACAACGACACAAAGATTGGTTCAAAACGCGCGTCCCGGATCATACTCCCTAACGGCCTCAACACATCCAGAGCGGTTACTACCTCTATCATCCCTCGCTATGCTGATCCTATCCCTATTTTCATCACCTTTGGTGGGGCGCAGGCCCATGGCACACTCCCTTACGGTCACGGCTCTGTAGTGCTTGAGAACATGTCGGCGCGTTTCTGAGCCGTGCGCGTTAGCAAGCGGTATACTGCCTTTTTCAGCACCCTCTAGGAGCAAGCAGCCGTGAATCCATCCGATCTCTGGAAACGTTACAACCAATATCTGTGCGCAGCGGAAACGCTCGAACTCACTCTCGACATCAGCCGCATGCAGTTTGAAGACGGTTACCTCGACCGGATGGAGCCAGCCATGCAGCGGGCCTACGAGGCCATGGACGAGCTTGAGAAAGGGGCCATCGCGAATCCGGACGAGAAGCGCAT
>JANXQZ010000769.1 GCA_025353235.1 Bryobacterales bacterium | reverse complement strand
GCAAATCTCCACGTACACTCCATCCGGCGTCTGTCCCGTCAATCGCAGCCCGTTGTCGATCAACACCTTTTCGAACTCCCGGTTGAACTCGTAACGATGCCGGTGCCGCTCGCTGATAGACGGCAGCCCATAAGCCTGCCTGGCGAAACTTCCCTCGGTGAGATTGCAGACATAGGCACCCAGGCGCATAGTGCCGCCCAACTCGTCGATGCCTTTCAATTCGCGCAATTTGTAAATCACACGCTCCGGGGTTGCGAGATCGAATTCGGTGGAGTTGGCGCGCTCCAGTCCGCACACGTTGCGTGCGAACTCGATCACCATCGTCTGCATCCCCAGGCAAATGCCGAAATACGGAGTCTTGCTCTCGCGCGCATAGCGGATGGCGTTGATCATGCCTTCCACGCCGCGCTTGCCAAACCCGCCCGGCACCAGAATTCCGTCGTACCGTTCGAGTTCTTTGGCGCAATCGGGCCAAGTCAAATCGTCGGATTCGATCCAGTGGATATTCACCTTCAGCCTATGCGCCAGCGCCCCATGCAGCAGCGCTTCCTTCAAGCTCTTATAAGCATCCTCGTAGGCGACGTACTTGCCCACCAGCCCGATCTCCACCTGATCTTCCGGATTTTGCATGCGCTCCAGCATGCTGGTCCAGCGGCTCAGGTCGCGATCGTGCGGAGACTTCAGCTTCATCAGGCGCAGTACGGTTTCATCCACGCCTTGCTCCGCGAAAACGAGTGGCACTTCATACACGGAGCTGACGTCGCTGGCCGTGATCACCGAATCCACATCCACGTCGCAGAACAGCGCGATCTTCTCTTTCACCTCATAGGGCAGACTGCGTTCCGAGCGGCATAGCAGCATGTCGGGCTGGATGCCGATCGCACGCAGTTCCTTCACGCTATGCTGCGTGGGCTTGGTCTTGAGTTCCTGCGCGGCGTTGATCCAGGGCACCAGGGTAACGTGCAGGAAAAGCGTGTTCTCCCTCCCCAGTTCGTGACGGAGTTGGCGAATCGCTTCCAGAAACGGCAGCGACTCGATATCGCCAACAGTGCCGCCAATCTCTACGATCACCACATCGGCATCGCCCGCTACTTTCCGAGCAGCCGCCTTGATCTCGTTAGTAACGTGCGGGATTACTTGGACAGTTTTGCCGAGGTAATCGCCGCGCCGTTCGCGATGGATGATCTGCTCGTAGATGCGTCCCGACGTAAGGTTGTTCGCTTGAGTGAGCGGCGCGTGGGTGAAGCGTTCGTAGTGGCCCAGGTCGAGGTCGGTCTCAGCTCCGTCGTCGGTGACGAAAACCTCTCCATGCTGCAGCGGACTCATCGTCCCCGGATCGACATTCAAGTAAGGATCGAATTTCTGAAGCGTGACGCGCAGTCCCCTGCTTTCGAGCAAGCAACCGATGGATGCGGCGGCGATGCCCTTGCCGAGAGATGAAACCACACCGCCGGTAATGAAGATAAATTTGGCCATTCTCACCTTAATAGCGACGCTTCGAACAAAGACGATACCCGCTGAAGATCTTCGGGCGTATCCACTCCCAGCGAGTCATACTCGGTCTCCACCACGCGGATGCGAAACCCGTTCTCCAGCGCCCGCAACTGCTCCAGCTTCTCAACTTTTTCGAGCGGACCGACGGGCAGGTCCGAGTATCGCAGCAAGAAGTCCCTCCGATACACGTATAGGCCGATATGTTTGTAATGGACGCTGCTGCCGTCGCGGACGAAGGGAATGGGACACCTCGAGAAGTAAAGTGCGTCGCCATCGCAGTCCGTTACAACTTTGACTACATTCGGATTGTCGATTTCCGCCGGGTCGTCGATGCGCTTCTTCAGCGTTCCCATTTGAATTTCGGGTTCGTCCAGCAGGGAGAGCGCGGCGGCATCAATGGTCGCAGGATCGATCAGTGGCTCGTCGCCTTGAATGTTGATGATAAACTCGGCGCCGTCGGTGGAGGCAATCTCCGCCACCCGGTCGGTTCCCGAAAGGTGGTCTGAGCGCGTCATCTTAACGAGTGCTCCGAATGAGCGGGCTGCGGAATAGATGGCGTTGTCGTCGGTGGCGATGATCAGCTTGGTAAGGTAGCGAGCCATGGAGGCGCGCTCGTATACATGCTGAAGCATGGATTTTCCGGCTATGGTGGCTAGGGCTTTACCTGGGAATCGAGAGGAGGCAAACCGGGCTGGAATAACGCCCAGAATACGCGGTCGCACGATCTAGAATATCACGGGTGATTTGAATAACGAAACGCTTTACTTTGCGTCGAAAAGTAGTTTACAGTTAATAGTACTTATGATTTTGTCACCGATCTACCTCTGTTGCGCGGTCTTTTGCGCGACGGGTTGCAGCCGCTCCAACAATTTGCTGATGGGACATGTGAAAGCAACCGTCGGCACTCACTCCGTGTTCGTTACGGACTGCTATCGCACCAGTGTTCCCCCTCCGGAAAAGACCACCGATGCAAAAGGAGAGATCACCTATCGCTTTACGCCGTGTCGGGATGCAGCCGTCGCGATTCACGCGGACCAGCTGGTGGTAAATGGCCGCCCATACGGCCGCATGAATCCGACGGACTCAGTCTTGGTGGATCACGGAGTAGTCTCGCTCAACAAGCCCGACTAGCCTCAGGCGAGAGCGGCTTTAGCTAGGACAGGATCCACGTGAGTGTTGGAGTTTATCGTAAAGTTTACCCCCGCGACTCCCAATAACGGGTTGTTAGTGTTCATCAACTTGATCTCCACGACCACCGCATTGATGTGGGGTGCAGGTAACGCATGCTGTAGCGCTTGCAGGGCAGCAGCCCCCATTTGGGCCACATTGGGGTAATGTTGGTTGATATTGTGGTTTATGTTAGCTGGTGCAATTGTGACCTTCATTGTTTCTGGCATGTTTGATCTCCTTGTGCAATACCAATTTCAGTTCAGGGATGATCGTATCAAAACCTCATAAGATGTTG
>JANXQZ010000686.1 GCA_025353235.1 Bryobacterales bacterium | reverse complement strand
TTCCGGCCCTCGATCACGCCCCCTTCCAGCACCATGAGATCCTTCTCCAATAAGATGAGGTCGGCAGACTCCTTGGCTATATCCGTAGCCGTATCCACCGAGATCCCGATGTCTGCAGCTCGCAAGGCGGGAGCGTCGTTGATTCCGTCGCCCATGAATCCAACGACATGACCCTTGCTCCGCAGGGAGAGGATGACCCGTTGCTTGTGGGCCGGCGAGAGGCGGGCGAACAGCGTAGTTTTCTCCGAAGCGTCGGCCAGCTCGGCATCGGACATCTTCTCCACATCGCCGCCGAGGAGCATGGGTTCGGGCGCAAGGCCCACATCTTTGCAAATCTTTCGGCTGATGAGTTGGTTGTCCCCGGTGAGAATCTTGACTTCCACTCCATGCTTGTGAAGGGCCTGGATTGCTCGCCCGGCCGTCTCCTTCGGAGGGTCCAGAAATGCGACGTACCCTTTGAGCACGAGTTCACGCTCATCTTGTTTCGAACATGCCTGTTTCCCTGGCAGTTCCTTCGTGGCAACCGCGAGAACCCGAAACCCATCGTTGCTAAGGCTCTCATACTCTTCCTTCAACCCCGTGATCAGGTTGGGATCCATCGGCGAGAGCTTGCCGTCCAGTTCGAAATGCGAACACTGATGGAAGATTTCCTCCGGAGCCCCCTTGGTGAGCAGAATCGATTTGCCTGCGGGATCCTGCACAAGCACCGACATCATGCGCCGCGTGAAGTCGAAAGGGATCTCGTCCAGCTTCTTGTGCTTTTCCACCTCCGCTTGCCCGTGAAAGTCGGCACTGTTCAGGATCGCGCGGTCGAGCAGGTTTTTGAGGCCCGTCTGGAAGTGGCTAATCAAGTAGCCGTCCAGGAGCACCTCGTCGCTTTCTTCCCCGGCGACGTTGCAGTGCCGCTGGAGTATGACGCGGTCCTCGGTCAGAGTACCGGTCTTGTCCGTGCATAGCACGTCCATGCCCCCGAAGTTCTGGATCGCATTAAGTCGCTTCACGATCACTTTCTTGCGGCTCATGGCGAGGGCACCCTTGGAGAGGCACACGGAAACGATCATGGGCAGCATCTCGGGAGTGAGGCCCACGGCTACGGCCATTGCGAAGAAGAAAGCTCCCTTCCAATCGTGCTTTGTGAAGCCGTTGATGAGGAACACGAGCGGCACCATCACGGCCATTAGCTGGATCATGAGCCATGTGAATCGGTTGAGCCCTTGATCAAAGCTTGTCGGCGGCGGCTCCTGGGTGATCGAGCCGGCCATGCTGCCCAGATACGTATTGGCCCCGGTCGTGACCACGACTGCCGTGGCAGTTCCGCTTTCCACGCTCGTCCCCATGAAGCACGTGTTCTTGAACTCGATGGGCGTGCTCACAGCCTGCGACTCTACGTCATGGAACTTCTCGACGGGATATGACTCGCCGGTTAGGCTTCCTTGGCTGACGAAGAGATCTTTGGCGGAGAGCACCCGCACATCGCCCGGGATCAGGTCGCCCGCGGACAGTTTGATGACATCACCTGGCACCAAGTCACGAAGCGGCATCTCCCTCGCTTCGCCGTCCCGCAGGACGGTGGCGGTCACGTGGATCATGGCTTTGAGCTTCGCCGCCGCCGCATCGGCCCGGGCTTCCTGTAAGAAGCGCAGAACCACGCTCAGCGCCACCATGATCGCCATCACGGTTCCGGCGCGGGCGTCGCCCGTCGCGAAGGAAACCGCCGACAGAGTCGCCAGCAGAATCACGAGCGGGTTGCGAATAATTTTTAGAAGGCGGACGGGCCAGCCTTGGCGGTGCTCTTGCGCCACCTCGTTCGGACCTGTCGTGCGCGCGCGGTCTTCGGCCTCCGTTTGCTTGAGGCCTTCTGGGGTCGTCCGCAAGGATCGGAGCAACTCGTCGCCGTCCTTCCGGGCGCAGTCGAGGACCGCTGGTGAGACCCGAATATTCGCGTTCTTCGGCTTGCTCGGAGGTGGCGTTGGGCTCAGCACTTCTGACTAGTTTCGCTCATCCGGGTTTTCGCCACTCCCGATTGGGAATGTTTAGAGCGACAATGCGAAGTGGGGCTGAGAGAAGAACAAGGAGTTATGACGTATACAGTCATTTATGAGCAGGGACCCGCATCGTGGGGGGGCTTACGTTCCCGATCTTCCGGGTGTGATCACTGTTGGGGATTCCCGAAATGAGGTGGAACGACTTATCGTGGAAGCGATCAAGTTTCATCTCGAAGGCATGCGCAAGAGACTTGGCCATTCCTCCGCCATCAAGTTTCGCCGGAGTGGTTCAGATCGATACCGCAGTCAAGGCAGAACACAGATCATTTCACAGCTAGCGTCGCATCCAGCGGAGTGCCCGTGCGGCGGCTTTCGACG
>JANXQZ010000665.1 GCA_025353235.1 Bryobacterales bacterium | reverse complement strand
CAGCCATTCTGGCGCGAAAGCGATAAATCCCAGGGGTTCGGGGATAGGTCCCCGAGTTCATCGACGCTCGTGTTCCAGATTTGTCCAGCCCGGCCTATAGCGGGCATCCACGAGAACGATCTGTTTCAAACAGGATTCCTGGACCGAGAGGGGGATTCGCACTCGCCATCTCGGAATCCCGGCCCTGAGTCAGCGCTCGGGCTGCGTCTCCGCAGAGCCCTTCCCTCCGCTCAGGTCCGTTCAGTCTATCAGGGATGAAGGATCAGAAAACTTGTGCCGTTTACACAAAACACTTGACACATCCGGGGGTCACGGTAGTTGTGGGCGGTGTTGGGGCTGCGGCATCAAAGCGCCCGACTTGATCGAGAAAGCGATACTTGGGAGCCGAGCCTCTACCCACTTGCGGAAGTCGGGACGGATCCACCACAGTACGATGAACGCTCCCGCAATCAGCGTCGCAACGATCACAATTGAAGTGAATATCACTGTGGCTCTCCATTGTATTGCCGGCCGAACATAGATCGTATGGCCGCAGAGCGAGTAGATTCCTCGTCCACTCCCAGAATCTATCAGAGTCGGGGCATCTTCGAATAGAAGCAGCCATATCAGAGACGTTTGTACGAGATTGGTTGACGGTCAATCAGTTCACCGCGAGAGGCGGCTTACCGTTTCGCGAACCAGCACGTCGGAACCAGACCGGACAGATGCAACCGCACTATATGATACCTGAATGGACTTCAAATATCCCCGCGTGGAGGGTGTGGATCCGCTGAATGCGGAGCCGCCAGTGCAAGCGGTCTTCCAGGCTCAGGAGAAGAAGTGGGGCCGTCCGCTGTTCAACCATCTGCTGTATGCACGCCGTCCATCGATCTTCCGAGGTGTACGCGCGATGTGGAGCGGTATTGACGCTTCCGACCTGATCGAGGGAAGAATGCAGGCACTGATCAATCGCCGAGTGGCGAGCCTGAACGGCTGCGAATTTTGACAAGATATCAACGCTGCCGTGGGTAGCGAATTGGGGATTGATGACGAGAAAATGCTTGCCTTGGCGGCTTATGCCGTTAGTCCTCTTTATGACGAACGTGAACGCACCGCGCTGGCCTATGCCGATGCAATGACAATTACGGACCAGGATGTCAGCGACGAACTTTTCGAACGTCTGCGCGCATTTTGGAGTGGGGACGCCATCATCGAACTGACGATGATCATTGCATTCGAAAATTCGTCGAGTAAGTTTAATCGGGCATTACGGGTGCCATCTCAGAACTTATGGAAAAGGTCATCGTGCCTCGAGCAGACCGGACAGGCGCGGTGACTGGCGCTGCAAGTAGATTTGTGCTTCCGAATGGGGCCAAGCGTCCGCCCGACGCCGCTTGGACTGACAAGCGCCGCCTTCTCAATCTCGACTCGTTCGCTCCACATCAGACCATCTCTCGAAATTGCGGGCCAAGATGCAGGACTATCTCGACAACGGGGCCAAGCTGGCTTGGCTGATCGATCCGCAGCGGCATGTCGTCGAAATCTATCGGCCTGATCAATCCCGAGATTCGCACCAACCAACATCGACAGCATTGCAGCCGACGCCCCCTAGAAGGCTTTGTGCTCGATCTCCGTCCCGTCTGGGAGCCGCTTTCGTTCTGAACCGCTAGGCGTTCGCCAGGACCTGGTCCGGTTTTCTTTGGGGAGCGTTCTTCCGACCTCGCAACCGTTGTTGCAGTCTCTCCATATAGAGGTAAATCACCGGGGTAATGTAGAGCGTCAGCAACTGCGAAACCAGCAACCCGCCGACAACCGCCAACCCTAAAGGCTGCCGCGCATCAGCGCCTTGTCCGTATCCCAGGGCGATTGGCAGCGTTCCGCATAAAGCCGCTACCGTGGTCATCATGATGGGGCGGAACCGCAGGATGCAGCCCTGATAAATCGCGGTCTTCGGATCCTTGCCCTCCACCCGCTGTGCTTCTAGTGCAAAATCGATCATCATAATCGCGTTCTTCTTCACTACTCCGAACAACATGATGAGCCCGACAAACGCGTAGAGATCTAGTTCCTTGTGAAATATTTTGAGGGTCAGCAGTGCGCCAAAAACGGCCGATGGCAGACCCGACAAAATCGTGATCGGATGAATAAAGCTCTCATATAGAATTCCGAGCACAATATAGATCACCAGAATCGCTACGATCAGCAGCACCGACAAACCCTGGAACGACTTCTCAAATTCCTTCACCGTTCCTTGGAAGTTGGCGCTGATCGTGGCTGGCATGCGCAAGTCGCGAACCACGTCGTTGACCTTTTGAGCGGCCTCTCCAAGCGAGTAGCCCGGTCTCAGATTGAAGGAAATGGTCACGGCTGGAAGCTGGCCGAAGTGGTTGATGCTGAGCGGTCCAACTCCCCGCTTCATACGCACCACCGTATCGAGTGGCACCAGCGGGCCCGCGCCCGAGTGCAGGTACAACTTCGAAAGCGCTTCGGGACTGCGCTGATACCGCGGCTCCACCTCCGTGATTACCGAATATTCGTTAGCAGGGGTAAAGATGGTCGACACCTGCCGACTGCCATAAGCCGTATAGAGCGCCATCTGAATCGATTCCGGCGAGATGCCCAATGTTTGCGCGCGATCCCGATCAATGTCCACCCTCAACTCGGGGCTGCGAATCTGCAAATCTGTATTCACGTCCAGGAAGCCAGGCAGCCCGCGCATCGCATCCATCAGGCGCGGAGCCCAAATGTACATCTCCTGCAGATTCACGCTCTGCAGCACCAATTGATAGACGCTCGTGGTCTGCTGTCCGCTAATCGTGATCGGAGGCGGGTTTTGCAAGAACACCATCAGACCCGGAATCTGACCGATCTTCGGCCGCATCTCTTCCATCACTTGATCCACCGTGAGCTTGCGTTCAGTCCGCGGTTTTAAGCGCGAGAAAACGAAGCCCTGGTTGCCCGCTGGGATAATCGCTCCTGTTCCCGCAACATTTGGATCATGCTGAATCACGTCGGCTACGGCGCGCTCGTGCCTGGCCATCGAATCGAATGAAATGTCCTGGCCCGCCAGCACGATCCCGAATAAGAAGCCTCGATCTTCGCTGGGAATGAACCCGGTAGGCATCGCCAGGAACAAATACACGGTTCCTCCCAGCATGGCCACGGCAAACATGATCGTGGCGAACTGATGCCGAAGCGCCTTCGTCAGCGTGTATTCGTAAGCGCGCGTCATCCCGTCAAAACCTGATTCCAGAACCCGGTACAGGCGGCCGTGGCGCGCCGCATGAT
>JANXQZ010000662.1 GCA_025353235.1 Bryobacterales bacterium | reverse complement strand
AATGGCGCAGCGGAGCCGGACGGCTGCCCTGCCCTGGAACCAATTCCGACACGGCTGGTTTTGTGCTGCGCGTCGATGGCCCATCCCTGCAAGACGGCCAGGAACGATCTGGCTCTGGGATTTGGATCGAACCGCAAATGGTTGATTTTGGAGCTATCTCCGGGCGCTTCCCGGCTTTTAAAGTGCAGGCCGGTGATTATTTCCGAACCACTCTGGGATGCTTGTATGAGGCGATCACTTGCAACCTGCGCTTCCAGTTGAATTACCGCGCGGATGGCGGTCCCTTGCAAAACTTTGGACAGTGGGATATGAATTATTCCAGTAAAGTTCAGGATTTGAACCTGGACCTCGACCCCCTGGCTGGAAAAAATGTTATGCGGAACCTATCAACGAATCAAGGAAGCGGTTAGCACTCTCTAAAGGAGTTAAAAAAATGGCAACGATCACACCCGAACTTGAAAAGACTCATCTTGGCCGGCGCAACTTCCTGGTCAAAGCGGCAGGCGGTTTATCGCTTGGATTTTTCCTTCCGGAAATATCGAAAATCGCCGAAGCGCAGGCTTCCACCGCCGTTCCCGGACAAGTGAACGTCTGGTTGAAGATTGGGACTGACGAAAGCGTTACGCTCGCCATCGGGGCTTCTGAAATGGGACAGGGGTCGTTCTCCGGCCTGGCCCAGATTCTGGCGGAAGAGCTGATGGTCAGCTACAGCAAGGTGGTGACCGTGCAAGGCTCCCCGAGCTTGGCAGCGGTGCAACCTGTGGGCGCTTCGCTAAACACGGTCGGCAGCGGCATCACGCGGAACAATTTCTGGAAGCTGCGCGATGCGGGAGCGGCGGCGCGGGAGATGCTGGTGACGGCGGCCATGAACAAAAATGGCGACCCGACCCGGCAAAACTACACCGTGGCGCTCGGCGTGGTGAAGCACGCTTCCGGCAAGAGTTGGACGTATGGAACCCTGGCCGACGCCGCTTCTTTATTGACGCCGCCCACGAGTCCGCCGCTGGTGCCCGATAGCCAGTTTCAATTGATCGGCAAGACGCAAGCGCGCTTCGACATACCATCCAAGACCGATGGCAGCGCGCAATACGGTCTGGACGTGCGCGTGCCAGGGATGCTGTATGCGGTGGTCAAGCACGGGCCTTCTTTCGGCGCAACGCTGACGGGGACGCCGGTGGCACCGCATGGTTATCAGGTGGTTCCTCTGAAGGTGATTTCCGGCACCGGCCGCGGCACAGAAGTGACGGGGGCGGTCAACGCGGTGGCCGTAGTCGGCCCGAATACTTGGGATACGTGGCAGGCCGCGAATCAGTTGCGCGTCAGTTGGAACACCGCGCCCGGAGCCTCCGGTTGGAACAACGCGAAGTTCATCTCCGACGGCCAAGCGTTGCTGACGACCGCGACCCCGTATACAGCCGGAGCCGCGAATGGGCCAGGCACGCTGTTCACGGTTGAGGGCCATGCCGCAACCGTTAACACAGCGCTCGCGGGCGCGGCGAAGACTGTGGACGCGCAGTACACGCTGCCCTACGTGGCGCACGCGACCATGGAGGTGCTGAACTGCACGGTCAGCTACGTAGCGAACGTGAGCTGCGAAATCTGGGCGCCCACGCAATCGGCGAAGAGCGTGTTGAGCCTGGCTGTTGCGATCATGGGTTTGCCGGCGGCCCAGATCACGGTGCACACCACCTACCTCGGGGGCGGCCTGGGACGCAAAGCGGAAGTCGACTTCGTGAGCCAGGCGATTCAGGTTGCGATGGCCGTGGGCAAGCCAGTGAAGCTCATGTGGCCGCGGGAACAAGATTTCACTCGCGACCAGTACCGGCCGATGGCGGTGGTGCATGGCTCGGCAGGCATCGACGCTGGCGGCAATATCGTGGGGTGGGCGTACCGCAACGTGTCGCCGTCCATTTTGGGCCAGCGCGGGGTGCCGCTGGGACCGTCCGGGGACAGCCAGGGCATCGAAGGAGCGCAAGCGCTGCCGTACAACATCGGCACGCGCTTGACGGAATGGGTGAGCCATCCATCGCCTATTCCTGTGGGCTTCTGGCGTTCCGTGGGCGCATCCATCAACACGTTCTGCGTGGAGAGTCTGATGGACGAACTGGCAGCGCTGGCCAACCAGGACCCTTACACGTTCCGACGGTCGAAGCTGATGAATCCTCGCTGGATTGCGGTACTGGACGCGGCTGCCTCGTTGGGCAACTGGACGCAAGCGCCCCCTTCCGGGCATTACAGGGGCATCGCGATTGGGACGGCGTTCAACACCATCGTCGCCGAGGTAGTGGAGATATCCTCGGTGTCAGCTACGAGTCTGAAAGTGAATCGCGTCTCGCTTGCGATCGACCTGTACCTGCCCGTGAATCCAGGGCAGATTGAGGCTCAAATGGCGGGCGGGGTAGTGCACGGGATGAATGCGGCCCTGTACGGGCAGCAGACGTTCGTCAACGGTGCGGCACAGGCGAAAAACTTCAATAAGAGCCGCATGATTCGCATGGGTGAGATGCCTCAAGTTGCCGTCACGATTGTGCCAGGACCTGTGGTGGCCGATCGGACGGTCAACATTGGCGGAGCGGGTGAACTGGGTGTTCCCACGTTCGCACCCGCGCTGGCCAATGCGTACTTCAAAGCGACGGGCAAGCGCCACCGTTCCTTGCCGTTCTTCCCCGGCGCAACCATGGGTGATCTGTAGGCCATGCACGAGTTGGACGAGATTCTCAGTGAATGCAAAGAGGGGGCGAGCACGAACGGAGGAGTGCTCGCCACCGTTGTTCACGTGAAGGGCTCGGCCTACCGGAGGCCGGGAGCGCGCATGTTGCTGCTGGCAGATGGACGGCGCATGGGATCCATCAGCGGCGGATGCCTGGAGGGCGAGATCGCGCGGAAGGCCTGGTGGTTTACCGAATCGGGCCGACCCGTGGTGCGAGTGTACGATACCACCTCCGACGACGATGCGGTGTGGGAATTCGGGTTGGGATGCAATGGCGTGGTGCATGTGCTGCTGGAGCGAGTGGATGCGCCAGAATCGCGAGTGCTTCTCGAGTTTCTCGATGTCCACCGGGCCAACGGGACACCCGTCGTGATAGCGACGGTAATTCGCGGGAGTGCGGCTCCGGTTGGGGACCGGTTGTTCCTCGATGAAGGCTGGGTGCAGGGTGGCGCGCTGGCGGGTACGTCGCTGGAAGCGGCGATCCTTCCGTTCATGTGCGCAGCGTTGCGCGAATCGAAAAGCCAGTTCGTGCATGTTGCC
The DNA here is from genome assembly GCA_025353235.1 of Bryobacterales bacterium. Classification (GTDB taxonomy): domain Bacteria; phylum Acidobacteriota; class Terriglobia; order Bryobacterales; family Bryobacteraceae; genus JANXQZ01. The sequence continues at coordinate 5,153 of JANXQZ010000662.1, read as the reverse complement.
GATGCGGAGATCTTCGTCGAGTGGATCGGGCCTCCGCTGAACCTGGTGATCTTCGGCGCGGGGCACGACGCGATTTCGCTGGTTGGCGTAGCGAAGCAGTTTGGCTGGCGAGTGACAGTGGCCGATGGGCGTCCGGCTTACGCCACCCGCGAACGGTTTCCTCAGGCGGATCGCGTGGCCGTCATGAGTGGGGACGATCTCCTGCTGGAACTGCCGATTGGCTCGCTAACGGCGGTAGTCATGATGACGCACAACTATCCACTCGATGAGCGGCTTCTGCCGGGGATTCTGGCGGCGCGTCCATGGTATCTGGGAATGCTGGGGCCAAAGTCGCGCACTGAGAATTTGTTCGGTGGGCGGCGCATTCCGCCGAGCGTGCATGCACCGGTGGGGCTCGACCTGGGCGGCGAGATGCCGGAGTCGATTGCGGTGTCAATTGTGAGCGAGATCCAGGCGGCGCTGCACCAGCGCGGAGGCGGCATGCTGCGTCACCGGGAGGGTCCCATCCACGCTCCGGCTCGGGAAGTGGGTATGCACTCCGCAACCTTGGAAGTGGAGTGCGAGCGGCCGTCGTATTGCGAGACTCATGTCTGATTCCTCGTGTGCCGTCATTGTGCTGGCGGCTGGAAGTTCCAGCCGTATGGGTGCGCCGAAGCAGTTGCTGGATTACCATGGCGAGCCGTTAGTGCGCCACGCCGTTCAAGTTGCGTTGGCGGCCGGCTGTGGGCCTGTGATCGTCGTGCTTGGTTCGCGCGCCGACGAGGTTCGCCACGCGTTCGACGGACTGGCTGTAGAAACCATCGTCAACCAGCGTTGGCAGGAGGGCATGGGAACGTCTATCCAGGCGGGCCTTTCAGCGCTTGGACCGCGCGGGGAGGCGGCCGTTCTTACCCTGGGCGACCAGCCGTTGGTGACGCCCGAGTTCCTGCGGAAGCTGAAAGTGATCCATGCACTGGCGGGCCACCCGATCGTTGCCGCGCGGTACTCCGAGACTGCGGGCGTTCCCGCGCTGTTCGCTCGCTCCGCTTTTCCGGCGCTGCTGGCACTTGGGCCCGATCAGGGATGCAAGGGCGTGATCCTCAAGAATCACGCGCATGTGTCGTTCTTGGATTACCCGAAGGCGGCGTTTGATATCGACACCCCGGACGATTACGAGCGAGCAGCGTGCGCTGGATGAAAGGCCGCATCCAGCTTCCCTAGAAGCCAGGCTGCGGCTGTTCCAGAAATTTGTCCCACAATTCTATCTTCATGATGGAATAATGGGTGTAGTGATGCAGCTTCGAGCCCTTTCCGTCATGCTTGCCATTGCCGCCACGACCGCGAGCGGCTCCACTCCTCGCGCGCTGGACCAGCAGTTCGAGCAAACCGTGCGGCCTTACGTCACGAAGTATTGCGTTGGGTGCCATAGCGGGCAAACGGCCGCCGCGCAATTCGACCTGAAGGCTTACACCACCATGGACATGGTGACCCAGGAATATCCCCGCTGGGCGCTTGTAATGGAACGGCTTGCAGCCAAAGAAATGCCGCCCAAGCCTCTGCCGGCCCCGCCTGCGGACGCGAGCCAGCATGTAATTGACTGGATTCAGGCTGTGCGCGCGGAACAGGTGAAGAAGTCCGCGGGCGATCCGGGTCTGGTCCTGGCGCGCCGATTGAGCAACGCCGAGTACAACTACACGATCAGGGACCTCACGGGTCACGATATGCAGGTCACGCGGGAGTTTCCCATCGACCCGGCCAATCCTGCGGGCTTTGACAACTCTGGCGAATCGCTGACTATGTCGCCCGCGTTGCTCAATAAATATTTGCAAGCGGCTCGCGGCGTGGCCGATCACATGGTGCTGGCACCGGATGCAATCGACTTCGCGCCGCATCCGATGCTGGCCGAGACAGATCGCGAGAAGTACGCGGTCCAGCGCATCCTGAAATTCTACTCCCAGCAGCCCACCAATTATGCGGATTACTTTCAGGCCGCATGGCGCTTTCGGCATCGGGCCGCGCTCGGAAAGCCAAGCTCGACGCTGGCCGCCATAGCAGCCGATGCCAAGTTGAGCCCAAAATATCTGCCCCTGGTCTGGCGAATTCTGGAGGAGAAAGACGCAGTCGGTCCGATTGCAACACTGCAAAAAATGTGGCAAAGTTTGCCGACGCCGGGAGCAAATCAGCCTGACGCGCTCCGCGCCAAGTGTGTTGAAATGCGCGATTTCGTGGTCAGGATCCGGACACACACGGCGATGCAGTTCTCCGCGCCGAAGGTGAAAGGCCTGCCCGCCGGATCGCAGCCCTTGCTGAACTGGAAGCTGCGCTCATACGCCTTGCACCGCCGCGAGAGCGATCCCATGGATCTGCGCAACGATACGGACCCACCCGCAGCGGTGCCCGACATTCCTAAGTATCCAGGGCTTCACCAGGAAGCGGCACCGCGTTGGGCCGCTCTTTCCGCAAAAGCCCGCGCAGGCGATGAAGATCTGGTGGTTCCTGCGGCGCAGCGCAGCCGCTATGAAGCCGCGTTTGCACGGTTCGCTTCCGTTTTCCCGGACACCTTCTATATTACGGAGCGCGGCCGCTACTTCCCGGACGACTCGGAGGACAAGGGTCGGCTGTTGAGCGCAGGCTATCACAGCGTAGTCGGCTTCTTCCGCGACGATACTCCGCTGATGGAGTTGATCCTCGATGAAAAAGGCCGGAAGGAACTCGACCGCCTATGGGACGAATTCGACTTCATCGCGAGCTTCACGGCCCGCACATGGGTCCAGTACTTCTTCAATCAGAGCGGCGAAGTGCAAGGCAAGGGTGCCGAGTCTGCGACGGCGCGCCCCGTAGATCATGAGACCACCGATGCGGCGGTTATTGTAAAAATGCGGGATGCCTATGTGGCTAAGGCAGTGGCCGATCCGAAGAATGATCCAGCCGCCCCAGAGGCGATTCGCCATCACTTTGACGGCATAAACACCACTCTTCGCACTTTGGAAAAGGAGCGGAAGGAAGCCGAGCCGAAGCATTTGGAGGCTCTCCTCCAATTCGCGGCGCACGCCTACCGACGTCCGCTCGCTAGGGTGGAGCGTGACGATCTCCTTGCGTATTATCACGCCATTCGGATAAAGAACGAACTGTCGCATGAAGATGCCATCCGCGATTCGATTGTCAGTGTGCTGATGTCACCGGATTTTCTATATAGGATCGACCTTCTGGATGTCGGCACCGCTTCTTCGAGAACCAGCAGCCATACGCGACCGTTATCCGGCTATGCTTTGGCGAGCAGACTGAGTTACTTTCTATGGTCCAGCATGCCCGACGCTGAATTATTGCGGCACGCGGCGGTGGGCGATCTGCACAGACCGGACGTCCTGCTGGCGGAGACCCGCCGCATGCTGAAGGACGACCGGGTGCGCGGAATGGCGACTGAATTTGCGGGCAACTGGCTCGATTTCCGCCACTTCGAGACGAATAATTCGGTCGATCGCGAGCGCTTCCCGAGCTTCAACAACGATCTGCGCGAGGCCATGTTTGAGGAACCGATCCGGTTTATCGAAGACACGGTCCGCAACAATCGTTCGGTGCTGGATTTGGTGTATGGCAATTATACGTTTGTGAATCCCATGCTGGCCCAACACTACGGCCTACCCGAAGTGACGGGCGACGCGAACACTTGGGTTCGAGTGGATAATGTCGGCCGCTACGGGCGAGGCGGTCTGCTGCCCATGGCGGTGTTTCTGACTCAGAACTCGCCGGGACTGCGAACCAGTCCGGTTAAGCGGGGACACTGGGTGGTACAACGGGTGTTGGGCGAGACAATCCCGCCACCGCCGCCCGTCGTTCCCGAATTGCCCAACGACGAAGCGAAATCGGATCTGCCGGTGCGCGACATGCTGGCTCGACATCGGGAGAACCCGGCCTGCGCCGGCTGTCATGCGAAGTTCGATTCATTTGGCCTCGCGTTCGAAGGCTATGGCCCAGTTGGGGGCGCTCGGACGAAGGACCTCGCAGGGCGAGCCGTGGATACGAGCGTGAGCTATCCAGGCGGCAGCCAAGGCACCGGATTTGAGGGGCTGCAAGCTTTCATCCGGGAACATCGCCAACAAGGTTTTGTCAATAACCTCAGCCGCAAATTGCTGGCCTACGCTCTAAACCGGTCGCTCCAACTCTCGGACGAATCCATCGTCGAACGCATGGAGACCCGGCTTGCGGCAAAAGAATATCGCTTCAACGCGCTGGTTGAAACCATTGTCACAAGCCCGCAGTTTTTGAATAAACGCATTCCTGATTCGCGCACAACGCTCGAGTCACAATCCAGGAAGGGTGATTAATATGTCCCGATTGACAGAGAACTTCGCTGCTCGCATTTCCCGTCGCACCGTGCTGCGCGGGGCCGGTTGCACCATGGCTTTGCCGTGGCTTGAGTCGCTTCATGCTTTGGCCGATACGCCAGCGACGTCGGTATTTCCAAAACGCTTCGGCGTCGTGTTCCTGGGAAATGGGATTAACGAGGATCATTGGAGCGCCGAAGGCCAAGGCGCGGCCATGAAGCTCAGCAAGACACTAGAGCCGCTGGAGCCGCTGAAAGCAAAAATCAACGTAATTGATGGTCTTTATGTGAAGGCGCTGACGGGGCAGGGCATTCACCCTGGGCAAACTGGAAGCCTGCTCTCTGGCGCACACATCTCGAAAGGGGCAGTCATCCACTCGGGGATCAGCGTGGATCAAATGATTGCCAGTCGGGTGGGCGAAGACACGCCGCAATCCAGCATCGTTCTGGCCTGCGAGCAGCCCATGACGGGTTACCACGAGACGAACTTCTCCATGGCGTACAGTTCGCACATCTCATGGCAGAGTCCTGAGTCGCCGGTGCCGGTGGAAGTTTATCCTTCGCTCGCGTGGGACAACTTGTTTGACAATCGCGGGAGTCTGCTGAACATCAGCATTCTCGACCGGGTGAAGAACCGCGCCCAGGATCTGAGCAAGAGGGTCAGTTCGAGCGACAAGACGAAGCTGGATGAATATCTGACCAGCGTGCGGGAAGTAGAGAAACGCGTGGACGGGATGCGCAAGGGCAAAGAAAATGCGGAGGACGCCGCGAAGGCGAAAAACACTGTCGCAGCCACGATGGACCGGCCTGCTAACGGACTGCCGGAGGACCTGCGCGATCATGCGCGCCT
>JANXQZ010000652.1 GCA_025353235.1 Bryobacterales bacterium | reverse complement strand
GTCTCTCGAGTGGATTTGGCTGCAAGGCAGACGATCAAATTATCAGCCGAGGAACAGTCGACGGGCGTCACGTTAGCGCTGGTTCCTGCAGCTTCGATTGCGGGAAGAGTAGTGGATGAGGAGGGGTCGCCTCTGGCTAACTGCAGCGTGCGAGGCATGCAGTTCCAAACTGCAATGCTGGTGGCGCGAGGTTCCGCAGCGACCAACGAAAAGGGCGAGTATCGGATCGCGAGTCTGGCTGGGGGGAAGTATTACTTGCAGGTCCAGTGCCGCCAGACGATGCAGTTGCCTCATGCGTTTATTCGGCGCGGAGAAAATGCGGACGTGCCTTTGCAGGTATACCCGATGCTGTTTTATCCAGGAAGTCCAGACACGCAGGGCGCGACCCGGGTTACGGCTTCTCCGGGAGCCGAGGTGAGCGGAATCGATTTTAGACTGAATCCGGTATCCGGCCTGTCTCTGCGCGGCCGGGTGGCTTTTCCGGATGGCGATCTTTCTCAGCGGCAGATTCAACTCATGCTCGAATCGAGCTTGCCGTCGCAACGGATGTTTAGCAGGATGGGGGCGCGAGTAGACCCGCAAACAGGCGAGTTCCGGTTCCAGCGCGTTCTGCCCGGCTCGTATCAGTTAACGGCAACGACCACTGGAGAGGGGCGCCCGTACTATGGCCAGCTAGCGGTGGAGGTGGGCGCGACGCAACCCGAGCCCGTCAGCCTGACTCTTGCGGCGACCCCGGCTCTGAGCGGCGTAGTGACTCTGGATGCCGACCTCAAGGCACCTCTTGAATCCATGCACGTGATGCTGAATAGTGAGGATGGGAGGCAGTACGGCATGCCGTCCAACGCCCAGGTGCAAAAAGACGGCACGTTTCTTCTAACAGGATTCTTACCTGGCCGGTGGCGTATATACGTGAATGGAGGGCCCGGTTATATTAAGTCAATCGCACTCAATGAGCAGAGGGTGTCCGGCTTTATTTTGGATTTGGCGCAGGGCGTGGCTGGGCCGCTCAGGATTGTAATGAGCAACAGTTACGGCCAGGTAGAGGGCACTGTGTCGGACGTGGGTTCCGAGACCGGTCAAGTTTGGGTGTTGCTGTGGCCCTCCGATGCGGGCATGCAAAACTCGGGACGCGAGCGCTCGGCTGCGGCGCAGACAGGGGGCCGCTTTACCTCCGGAGGCATCGTTCCAGGACAGTATCGAGCGTGCGCGATGGCTGTGGCGGAACCCTGGCCCGTGCTGCAAAACGCGCGCTTGTTGAAAGCGATGGAGAGCCGCTGCAGCGAGTTCGAAATCGCCGCCGAGGAACATAAGACGGTTCAGATCCCGTTCCTGCCTGCGAAGGATCTGCAGAGTTTGGCGGAGGCTGCCGAAAACGATCAATGAGTTCGCGAGGGCGTGTGTTTGATGCGAATGCCCGGCCCTTACCTCTCCTGACGCAATCCGGGCTTCTTTCAGGCAGCGCTTCGGTAGATTAGGGCGTCGTCTATGAAGTGTCCATTCATGACATTCTTCGAAAAGCGGACCCGGGATACCCCAGGACCTGTCCGTAGCGCAATCCGAAGCTCTTGGATCATCTCATTGTGTGTGTCCATTAGGCCGATCATGGAAAACGGTAAACGTTCGGCTTGGGCCCCGAGCGCCTTCCGTGCCTCTTGGATTTTCCTGCAGACTGTCTGCGGGCCTTTGTCCGATAAGTCGGGAGAAGCAAACATCAGACGCCACTCGTTGATTTCGGACTGAAAAAACCACATAGCGACCACAATGGGCAAACCCAGCTCATCCAGTTTCTGGGTGAGTTGAGCTCCAGCCTCGATCATCTCGTCGGTTAACTGCTCTTTCACCACTGTGTTTTCATCCATGGCAGAATCCCTGATGCAGCGTTCGTAACGGCGTAGTACATTTCCCGAGCGAATGCTTCCGTGATGCCTACCTCGTATCGCCGCGTCTCGCACGGTATTCCAGTTGATTTTGAAACTCGGGTCGGTTTGGGCGTGAATTTCCATTTCCGACTTCACATCCGAGATCGTTAGCAACTCGTCAAGGCGGTGTGTATAAAAAGAGTTGACGAGCTTCTTGTCTGGCACTTCGTGGAGTCGAAACTGTTTAGCGACGCAAGCCTTGAGCGCGCACTCAACGCAGTGGCCCATCAAGCAGTAAGCCCCATCCCACTGACCTGCGGCGAGCAAGGCTTCGGGTAGTGGGGTCATTGCGTAGATACGGTTTAGATCGCAATCAGTTCACCCAACGTCCAAATGTGATCGCTGATTCCCGCTTGCATGGCCGGAGTGACGCGCAAGCTGGAATGTACACGGCAAAACACGGCAATTGCCTGGTATGAAACATGCGTATCCACGCAATGATCCCACTACCAGGCTTCGACATCCCTCAAACGGAGCTCCGCGAGTTGCTGAAGTCTTAGCCGATCCACTCCACGCCTTCTATGCACAGCATGTTAGACAATTGTGATCTTGCCAATCTAGAGCGGCACAGAGATGTGAGCAAGCCTGCTACCTCAGCTCGATTCGGAACACGTTGAACTTAGAAAATCTTGGTGAGAGGGAACTGTTCTTGAGCGACAGGAACCCGGCCCGTTTCGCAATATAGGCAGCCAGCGCCTCCTTAGGTGAACCGGGCCGCAGATCGTCGCAGCAGGATGCCGCGATATCGCCGGTCAGCACATCGCAGATCTGTACCATGGGTTCCAGCGCTGAATCGATGGTGTTCAGGTCGGCGATTCGCGCTCCCACCTTGGCGGCTCGGTTATGCAAATACCTGCGCATGGTCGAGTAGCGGTTTGGATCGCGGTTTTGCTTATGATCCAGCAGGACCGAATATTCATTCCTCGGCAGGATCCATTTCTCCAGCATCTCGTAGTAAAACTTATAAAACCCGAGTTCGTTGTCGCCTTGATGGTAGCGAGCCACGTCCACGCGGGATTGGTCCACCACGATGGCCCGGAACGCCGTTGACGGAGAATCGAAGAATAAATCCAGCATTTCCCGGTACACGCCCGCCGACTTCATCTTGCTCCACTTAAGTTCGCGAGTGAACAATCGGTTCCGGCGCACTTCGCGGAGCGCGTTCAAGAGTTCGGGCTCGTCGTCGACGGGAACCCACAATCCGCCAATCGCCATGTAGCGATGGCTGTGCACTCCGTCATGCCGGCTCTCGTCGCAATAGATCTTGTACTCCATCCAGGTGCCGCTACAATTAATGAAACACATGCGCCCATCGATTGCCCTCCTCAGTGTGATAACGCTGGTCTTGCAGGCCGCCGAACCGGTTCGCCCCCTCCGGGGATTCTCCGCCGAAGAGGCCCGCGTGGAACGCCAGTGGGAAGAGAAGTTCCGCGCTATCCCGAGTCCTGAAAATTTGCGCGAGTATATGCGCAGACTTTCCGCGCGGCCGCATCATGTGGGGTCGCCCTACGACAAGGACAATGCGGAATGGCTGCTAGCCAAGTTTAAGTCGTGGGGCCTGGACGCAAAGATCGAAGTGTTCGATGTGCTCTTTCCTACGCCGAAAGAACGAGCGGTGGAGCTGGTGGAACCTACAAAGTTTACTGCCAAGCTGGACGAGCCCGTCCTGGCAATCGATCCGACCAGCGATCAGAAAAGCGAGCAGCTTCCCACCTATCACGCCTATTCGAAAGACGGCGACATTACAGCACCACTGGTGTTTGTGAACTACGGCATCCCGTCCGACTATGAAGAGCTGCAGCGGATGGGGATCTCGGTCCAGGGGACGATCGTGATCGCGAAGTACGGGCAGTCCTGGCGCGGGATCAAGCCGAAGTTGGCAGCAGAACACGGCGCTGTCGGGTGCCTCGTCTATTCGGACCCCAAGGACGATGGCTACGTGCAAGGCGAGGTGTACCCGAAGGGTCCGGCGCGTCCATCATTCGGAGCGCAACGGGGCAGCGTGATGGACATGCCTGTTTACCCCGGCGATCCGCTCACGCCAGGAGTTGGGGCGACGGCCGATGCGAAGCGCCTGCCCTTGGATCAGGTGCAGACCATCACCAAAGTTCCGGTGTTGCCGATCTCGTATGGCGACGCCGAGCCGCTGTTGAAGGCTCTCGCGGGGCCAATTGCGCCCATGGCTTGGCGCGGCGGACTGCCGTTTACTTACCACGTTGGTCCTGGACCGGCGAAGGTGCATCTGAGAGTGCAATCCAACTGGGACCGCAAGCCGCTTTATAACGTGATCGTGCGGATTCCTGGTTCGAAGTATCCGGATGACTGGGTGATTCGCGGCAATCATCACGACGCATGGGTGAATGGGGCGGACGATCCGTTGTCAGGCGCGAACGCCCTGATGGAAGAGGGTCGCGCGCTGGGGGAATTGGTTAAGCAAGGCTGGAAGCCAAAACGCACGATCATCTTATGTTTGTGGGATGGAGAGGAGCCGGGCCTGCTCGGATCTACCGAGTGGGGCGAGACTCACGCGGACGAACTGCGCCGGCACGCAGTGGCGTATATCAATAGCGATAGCAACAGCCGCGGATTCTTCTACGCGCAAGGCTCGCATACTCTGGAGAACTTTATTGGCGAGGTTACGCGGGATATCACCGATCCTGAAACGAAGATGCCGGTGGCCAAGCGCCAGCGTCTTGCGTTGCTCTCTCGATCGCATGGAGAGGAGTTGCGGGAAGCGCGGTCGAGGGCGGATTTGCGGATCGGCGCGCTGGGCTCGGGTTCGGATTACACCGTGTTTCTCGATCATTTAGGGGTTGCGAGCGTGAATCTAGGTTTCGGGGGAGAGGATATGGGAGGCGGGCAATATCACTCGATCTACGACGATTTTTACTACTACACGCACTTTCAGGACACCGACTTCGCCTATGGAAAGACGCTCGCGCAGACTGCGGGAACTATGGTGATGCGTATGGCGGACGCGGAGGTGCTGCCATTCCAATTTTCAAATTTTACGGATACGATCCGTACTTATGTTGGCGAGTTGAAGCTGCTTGCCGGAACTCAACGCAGCGAGATTGAAGAGAAGAATCGGCAGATAGACGAGGGCGTGTATGAGGCGATTGCCGATCCGAAGAAAACGATGATGCCTCCTGCAAGGGAGCCTGTGCCGCCGTATCTGAACTTCGCTCCACTGGAGAATGCGCTGGATCTGCTGACTCGCAGCACCGACAAATATGAGAAGGCGCTGGCGGCCGCTGGTGATAGGGCTTCGGTAGCGGTGAACGCTAAGCTGATCGAAAGCGAGCGACGCTTAACCGATACTATCGGCCTGCCGAATCGGCCGTGGTATCGGCATATGATTTATGCGCCTGGCTTCTACACGGGGTATGGGGTGAAGACGATCCCCGGCGTGCGGGAGGCGATCGAGCAGAGGCGCTGGACGGAGGCGGAATCGCAGATTGCGCGGGTGTCGAAGGCGCTGGAGAGTGAAGCGGCGTTGCTCGATTCGGCGGCCGATTTGCTGAAGTTATGAGTCGGGCCACAGCTCTTGCAGCCGATCCCATTGCTCTTGAACATCACACCGGCAAGGGGCATCCTGAACGACCCGAACGGTTCGAACATGCCGTGAAGGCGGTGAGCGGCTTCGACCTGCCTTTGATCGG
>JANXQZ010000644.1 GCA_025353235.1 Bryobacterales bacterium | reverse complement strand
TGAATCAGTCCATCTGAGCTCTGAACCGCCGCCGGGTAGGCGAAATCGTTTTCGCCGGCCACAAGATTTTTCCGGGTTGGATAAGTGCGATCCTGATCTGTCGATATCGCCACTGTCAGCGGCGTTCTTTTATACATGCTGTCGTTGTACAGCAGGAGCAAATGGCCATTCTGCAATTTGATGAACTCGACTGCGGAGTTTGGATTTGGCAGCTGGATTTCTGCTCCCGGCGTCCAAGTTCGTCCGCCATCACGGGATTCCGAACGGACCAGAAAACCGTCTGTGCGCGGCGCGTAATCCGCCCCTCGACGGCAGTACGCTACTAAATAGTCGGCCGTGATCTCCGCCACGGCTGGCTGAATATTGCCCAGGCGGGAGTGAATCTCATCGGTCGGTTTCCAAGTCTTGCTCCGCGGATCGAAGCGTAGGAATAGCGAGGCGCTCTCCGGGCCCACCCGTTCCGGATTCTGGCCTGTCTCATGGTAAATCGGCAGCAGGTAGTCCCCATTCTTCAGCAGGATCGGATGGCAGCGTACCATCATCCCCTCGCGCGCATCCAGCACCGAAGCATCCGACCAAGTCTCCGCGTTGTTGTGCGAGACTTTCGCTTGGATGCGCGAAGTGGACCAAGTGGCTCCATAGCGCACAACGTAGAAGAGCCAGACCGCGCCATCCGGAGCCTGCCAGGCGACTCCATTTCCCGTGGAGCGAAAGGGATCGTGCGCGATCACCATGGGAGCGGACCAGCGGGTTTCCCCTTTCTTCAGCCGCGATCCGAACACCGAGGTGTCAGTCGCGTATTCGCCCGATCCGCCGTAGAAGACCAGGTACAGATCGCCGTTCGATAGCGCGGTGATGGACGCTGGATGCTTGTAGCGGCCAGTGGGCGTTTCGGGTCCGAAGACAGTTTCGATGCGCGGTTCTGCACCTTGGAGCGAAACACGGGCAATCAAAATTGCGAGGATGAAGAGGCGGAGTGTCATGCCGCTACCGTAGCAGGGATCCGCTCCCTTACGGTCACGGCTCGGTTAGCGAGGCGAACGCACGGGAGCGGTTTCCAGCTTGTAGACCTCAGCCTTGGCTGGGTGGTCGGCCTCTCGTCAATTTTTTCCAAGCGAAGCATCGTAAAGCGCGCGCACCCGACCCACTTCGTCGCACTCCTCCGCCGTCTTATCTTTTCGCCATCTCACGATTCGCGGAAACCGCAGTGCGTAGCCGCTCTTGTGCCTGGGACTCTTCTGAACGCCATCGAATGCGACTTCCAAAACCACCTCGGGCCTCACCAGCGACACGCGCCCGAACCGCTCAATCGTGGCCGACCTCAGCAAGCGAGTCAGCTCGCGAATCTCCCCATCGGTCAAGCCCGAATAAGCTTTGCCGACATTCAAATACCGGTCGCCATCCTTAACAGCGAAAGTGTAATCGGAGAGCACGGTTGCTCTCCGCCCGTGGCCTTGCTCAGCAGCCGTGATCACCACGTCCAAGGTCGCGTACGGGCGCTTCACTTTGTACCATGTTCCACTGCGGCGTCCGGGCTCATACAGACTTCCTCGCCGCTTCAGTACGAGGCCTTCGTTTCCGCTCGACCGCGCCTCCCCGAAAAGCCGCTCCATATCAGCGATCGATTCAGCGGCATGCTGAGGAGAGGCCAGGATCGCTGTCTGCCCTGCCAACATCCGTTCGAGCGCGGCCCTGCGCTGCTCGATGGGCTCATCCAGCAGCAATGCGCCATCTCGAAAGAGCAGGTCGTAAGCGATGAATGCTACCGGGATCCTATCCATCAATTCCTGCGTGACTTTCTTCCGTGCCAAACGCTGTTGCAATACCGTGAACGCGAGCGCCCGGCCATCTTTCCAAGCCAGGATCTCGCCGTCGAGCACTGCGCTACCGCCTAGCCTTGCCGCAGCTAGTTCCACCTCCGGGAAGGCGCGCGTGACTTCTTCCATGCCCCGCGTGTAAATGGCAGCACGCCCGGTCTCCACGTGAAGCTGCGAACGAATGCCGTCATACTTATGCTCCACGATGTAGTTCCCAGGGTCCGGCAGGTCTTCCAGCTTTTCAAGGGGCTTGGCCAGCATGAAGTCCATAGGATGAAACAGCCGCGCCTCAATGGCGTGCAACTCGTTCCTGCGTGCGGCCAGGGCCACCTGCGCTAGATCGCCAAGCCGATTATTTGCCAGCCTGACCGCTTCATGCGACGCCTCCGTTGCTTCCGCCACCGCTTCTTCCACCATCTTGGCCTGCAAGCCGATTCGCAAATTGCCGGTGATCACCTTGATGAAGTACTTGATCGTGATGGGGTCGTGCGCCACCAGAGTCTCTTTCAAGATTGCGATTTTATCCGCCGTCTTCCGACACTGAAACAGAGCCGTGTAAATCTGCTCGGCTCCGGCCAACGATAGGGGCTCGTTGCGCGTTCGCCTATGCAGCAGCAGGCTGATCGTCTCCCCCGTATCGCCCACGTCTTCGTAACACCGCGCGAGCACTCGCGCATCCCAATCGATCACTCCCAGGCAAGCCTCTCGCAACGTCGCCGATCCGATCGAGAGTTTGCCCGCGCCACGCACCACAGGACCGCAGCACAGCATATGAACTGCCCTAATCAAATCTTCGTCTGCTAGACCTTTCAAATACTCAGCGACCAGTGCAACCTTGCGCAGCCGACTGCCGTGGCTTGCAACCCGCTCGCACACCTCCGCGAGTGTATCCATCAGCCTTCCGGAACCTCTTCGCTCATCGCGCGAGCACTGGCCTCGCGAGGAGCGCGCGCGTCCAACCCTCGCTGGCACAAAACATGCGCGAACAACTCCGTGTAGCCGTGCACTACATCCACTTCACGCGCGCCCGATTGCTCCACCAGCGTCAACAACTCTTCGAAATCGCCGTGGTCCGAGTAGGGAATCAGTTCGTCCGCCCCCACGCGGGCTCGCGCGTTGTCGAGCGCGGCCCACCCGGAGACATAGGCCAAGCGATATTTCTTATCGCTCGCTTCCAGGATGTTGCGAAAATTAGGCACCACCACCAGTGCCTTCCCCGCCGTCTGCCGACTCTGGTAAGCCTCCCATCCTGGAAACCCGTACCCGGCCGCCTCATACGTTGGAATGAACCGAGCGATGGAGCCGTGTACCGCGGTAGGGATCCCAGCTTCGCAGAGCACGTGCACGATCTCTTGTCCGCGTCCCAGCGGATAGCCGATGAAGGCGGGTATGAGCTTTGAATCCAGACACTCCCTTGCAAACCGAACGATGCGCATCTTGGCCTCGTCCGCGCTTAGGAAGTGGTAGATCGGAAGTCCGAAGGTCGATTCTACAATCAGGCGGTCGCATGGAATCGCTTCGGTATTCTTTCCGCAGATAGGCGTGCGCAGCTTAATGTCGCCGGTATAGACGAGCCGTTCGCCTCGCCACTCGACGAGAATCTGCGCCGCCCCCACGATATGGCTGGCAGCATAGGCGGTGAGCCGCGCGCCATTGTAATCCCAAGATTCGCCGTAGTGGACGGGGCAACAATCGGGCGGCTGCTCCGGCGTGCCCCACAATCTCGCGCGATAGATGCTCAACGTTTCGGCCGTCCCAAAGACCCTGCCATGGAAACCGCGAGCGTGGTCACTGTGCCCGTGCGAGATCCAGTTCGACGCGCAGTCTTCCGTGTTGTCGAGCCATAGATCTATATCCGGCAGATAAATTCCGCGCGGTTTGAATTCTACCTGCATGCTACTTTGATGTTATTCGGTGCGGAAGTGGAGAACCTCCCGCGAAGGCGGCGCGTCTAACGTAAACATGGCGACTGTAAAAAATAGACCCCGGCTGGCGATCTGGCTCTCCACACTTGCATTTTGCTCAGCAAGCCACCTCGCGCTCGCTTCCGAGGCAGACGCTCTCGCGATTTCAGCCAATATCCAGGCTCGTCATCTGCCCTTCGGAGCGGTCCTCGACCCCATGTACGCATCGGGAACCAGCGACCAGACTGCCGGTTACACCCGTTGCGGCGATTCCGCGCTCTGGAGCGGAGCCTACCTCGCTGCGGAGTCGTTCCGGTACAAAGTAACGCAATCGCCCGACGCGCTGAAGAACATTAAGAATATTCTGGCCGCGATTAAGGGGCTCGCCGATGTAACCGGCAACAATCTGCTGGCGCGTTGCATGGTGCCTGCTGATTCCCCCTATGCGGCTGGCATTTCGAGCGAGGAAGCGCCTAACGGGATCCATGCAAACAGCCCCTGGATCTGGGTCGGGAACACGTCGCGCGATGAGTATTCCGGCGTGATTTTTGGTCTGGGCATCGCGTTTGACATGGTTGACGATCCTAACGTCAAGGTGACCATTAGCGATCTAGTCACCCGGCTGGTCTCGTTCTTAACCGGGCATAACTGGTCGGTGGTGATGCCGGATGGAACCTCGAGCACGAGCTTTCTGGTAGGTCCCCAGGAACAGCTTGCGTTCGTCCAAGTAGCCCGGCACGTGAACCCGGATAAGTTTTCCACTTACTACGACGAACTTAAAATTCTGCTCTCGCTGGGCCTGCTGGTGCCTGCGGGAATCGACGTGCTGGACGACAATTCGTACTTCAAGTTCGACCTCGATTACATGAGTTTCTATAATCTGATCCGGCTGGAAGGCGGCTCGGTAAACGATCTCTACAAGAAGGCCTACTCAATCGTTCGCAACCACACCGCGGGGCATCAGAATGCCTTTTTCAACATGATCGACCGCGGGTTGAACGGCCCCAACTCGGCCCGCGACGCAGAGACCCTGGCGCTGCTCGATCAATGGCTGCAGAGGCCGCGTCGGGATTTCTATGTTGACCTGACCAGCAAGGTGACGGTTTGCGGAAGCCAAGCATGTCAGCCCATT
>JANXQZ010000565.1 GCA_025353235.1 Bryobacterales bacterium | reverse complement strand
CGGGTCTGGTCCAGCGCGGGCAGGTGTTGGATACTCGAAATGTTTCTTCCAGAGCAGCTTGCCGGTCTCAACATCAATGGCATAGATGTTGTCGGCAATCCCGGCTTCGATGGCAATCTGCTTGGGGCCGCCGCCAGTTCGCACTCCATCTGCAATCAGCGGCGGGAACAGAGAATGCATCTCATGCGGGATGTTGTCGAGCTTGATCTTCCAAAGAATTTTGAGATTCTTCACGTTGCCGGGGCTGAGGAGTTTTTCGTCGCGTTGCCAGTTGGAGCGTTGCGGGTTGCCGCCGTCAGTGGGCCACTCGGCGGCCCAGATCAAACCAAGACCCGTGGCAAGGGCGGCGACCAATTTTGTGCTTTGCATAGATGTTGAAGTGACTTTAACAGTCTATATCGAACCGGAACCCGGAGGGTTACTTGATGTATCCCTCGAATGACTTCAAGGCGTCCTCTGCACGCTTCTTCGGCGGAGGGAGAACTGGCCCTATCTCTTGGTTGATGGCGAAAATTTTCGATTGCAGTTCAGCCATGATACGCCACCTCTCCGTTTGTGCCGCAGAGTCGCGAGCCATCTGGGCGAAAACAGCTCTCGCCTGCGCCTCGTCGGAAGCCGACGCCCTCACCGAGGATTGCAGCTTCTCCAGAGTCTCCAACTTGCGGCTAAGCACTTTGCGAACGGTGCCCTTCAGAGAGACCGCGACACTTTTCCAAGCTTCATCGCGATTCGTCCAACTGGTTACGGCCAATCCGCTGGGGATCACTTGGAGATGCGCGAAGGGAGCATCGTCCCAATCGCACGGCCGCACAATGATCGGAACGATCAGAACTTCGTTCTGCTTCTCACGCTCTAAGGCTCGGCTTAACTCCTTGTCGTAACAATAGTCGGACGCAAGAAAATCGGCGCTCACGAATAGGGTGATCATGTCGGCGCTGTTCAGGTGCTCATCGATATCGCCGGCCCAATCCTCGCCAGCTAAGATCTGCCTATCATGCCAGATTTGGACCAGTTTCTGACGTCGCAAAAGGGCCACGGAATTCTCGAATTCTTTTCTGAGCGAGTCATCCTGATGAGAGTAGGAACAGAAGATCTCCACAGAACCGTCAAGCTTCGGGAACAGCGGCACAGACGAAGGATAGCACCTGCTCCACCTAGGACCGCGCTCGGTTATGATGAACGAAACGGATGCAAATCGACCGCAGGCTATTTCTCTTCTCGGCAGCTCTGCCGCTGTACCCTGCTGCTCCGCTC
Source organism: Bryobacterales bacterium (assembly GCA_025353235.1). Lineage (GTDB taxonomy): Bacteria > Acidobacteriota > Terriglobia > Bryobacterales > Bryobacteraceae > JANXQZ01. Next base: position 6,815 of record JANXQZ010000565.1, on the reverse strand, counting down.
CAAGTGCTTTCTGCAGACGAGGCCAAGATTGTAGAAGCCATTTGCGACCGCATCATTCCGGCCGACGATATGCCAGGCGCAAAGCAAGCGGGCGTGATTTACTACATCGATCGCCAACTCGCAGGCCCTCTGAAGCGGTTCGCTCCGGCTTATCGGGAAGGAATTGCGGACTTTACAAAGCTATCTTCCGCTGAGCAGACCGCATTCCTGCATAACATCGAAGCGGGCAAGATGCCAGGGCTGGCGTCGTTCTTTCAAATGGTGGTCGACCACACCATGCAGGGGTTTTACGGAAGTCCGGAGCATGGCGGGAATCGCGATGAGGCGAGTTGGAAGATGCTGGACATTATTCCGATGATGAAGGGCCACCATTGAAACTGCCGCGCGTAGATGTCGTGGTCGTGGGAGCGGGCGCGGCAGGCGGGATCGTGGCCGAGCAGCTTGCCTTGGCTGGGTTGCAAGTTGCCTTGTTGGAACGCGGTGGCCGGTCGCCCTTTTCCGAAACGGGTCACGACGAATTGCGCAGCCAGCGGACTACCGTGCTCGGCAATGCGTTCGGCCCTGATGACCAACATTACGTGCGACTGGTCCAGCTGCCGGACGGTACATCGCGCCGTGTTCTTCCCAGCGAGGGCGCTTATAACAATGTTGCCGCGTGCGTTGGCGGAGGCACACTGAGTTACGGCGCGATGGCGTGGCGCTACATGGAGCGGGACTTCCGCATGCGCACAACCTATGGCGCTCCCGAAGGCAGCACGCTGGAAGATTGGCCCATCGCCTATCAGGAATTGGAACCCTTCTATAGCAAAGCCGAATGGGAGATCGGCGTATCCGGCAAGGCTGGCGCGAATTCGTTCGAACCCCCACGGAGCCAGTCCTACCCGATGCCGCCGCTGCCGATGAACCAAGAAGCGTCGCTGCTGGCGGCCTCGGCCCGTAAACTTGGCTGGCATCCTTTTCCCATCCCGATGGCGATCAACTCGGTGCCGTACCAGGGCCGTCCCGCTTGCATCGGCTGTCCTCATTGCGTCGGCTTCGGCTGCGAAGTCAACGCGAAGAATTCCACGGCCGTGACTGCAATCCCACGCGCAGTGGCCACCAAGCACTGCGATCTGCGGATTGGTTGCGTGGCCAGCAGGATCGTTACCGACGAGCACGGAAAGGCGACGGGCGTGGAATACTTTCAGGATGGTCGGTTAATAGAGCAGCCTTGCCGAACCGTGGTGGTGTCTTGCTCTGCTACGGAGACTCCGCGACTACTGTTCAACTCCGCCACGAAACTGTTTCCGCGCGGGTTAGGCAATCGGCATGACTGGGTAGGACGGAACCTGCAGGGTCACGCGTACGCCGGCGCATATGGCCTCTTTGAAACGGATTCGTACGATGGGGTGGGTCCGGCCGCGCGCGTGGCCTGCTGCGATTTCAACCATGGACTGCCCGGCGGACTCAAGGGCGGGGCCATGCTTTCTAACGAGTTTATCCGTTTGCCGTATTTGTTTTCCCGCACAGCGATTCCGCCGGACGTTCCCCGTTGGGGCAGCGCGCATAAGCGCTACGTGCGCGAGCATTTTAAGAGCACTATGGCCGTGCAGGGGCCGGTGCAAGAGATGCCTGTATTCGACAGTCGCGTGGAACTAGCGTCCGAGGTGAAAGATGCTTGGGGCATTCCGACGATTCGCATTAGCGGTGAGCGGCATTCGCACGATCTGGAAGTGGCGCGCTTCATCGCTGCCAAGGCAGAGGTTTGGCTGAAGGAGACTGGAGCGATTAGGACTTGGCAGAAACTGCCTGGACGGGGCGTCAGCGGCGGACAGCACCAGGCCGGCACTTGCAGGATGGGTAACAATTCTAAGACGTCGGTGGTGGATCGATATTGCCGAGTACATGATGTGGATAATCTGTTCGTTGTGGATGGGAGCGTGCATGTTAACAACGGGGGATTCAACCCATCGCTGACGATTCAAGCGATCGCGTATTGGGCGTCAGGGGAGATTGTGAAGAATGTGCGAGGGTGAGTCATATGGCTTGGAGGATCGTCTCGACTTCCTTCCACAATTTCTGAAATGACCGCGAGCGAGTACGTGCAAGTTCGAGATCGAACCCTTGGCTGAAGGGCGCTTGATCCACCGTTGGACTGTACTTCTTGGTTTCCGGCATTTGCTTGCACAGCCAGCCCTTTGCATCCCGGATGTTTTCGGGGTTAGCTGGCGCACTGAGATCGGGCTTGAGATTACGTTTGCCGGCCAATGACTCAGCTGCAGCCAAAAACCACGCCTCATATTCGCGATGCGCAAGGACTACCGAAACATACAGGTCTGGTCGTGCCTTCTTTGCCCGGCGGACCAGTTCGTTCCCAAGGTGTTTACGACAATCATCGTCGCTGTCAATCAACACCACAATGTCGTAGCCAGGATTGAGCGCTGCGACCCTATTAATTGCACTTTCCAGTCCGTTAACCTCGCGTATGCTGGCAAAAGGACGTCTGAAAGGGGGAGCAAGGATGAGATTAAGGTTGGAGTCGATTTCGGCACAAATTCGCCGTAGCAGAATCGGAAACGCCTTCACCTCGCCCTGACCCTCCACAAGCGACGCGATTCTTACCGTCTTCATTTAGAAGAAGTGCTCGCCGCAGGCGTGAGTCGATTATTCCTTAGCAATTCTCCGGCTGTACAGAGCCGCCGTTGGAGGGTCGACTTCTCGCTCTCACTGATGGGCCCAATTACTGTTTTGCCATCCTGCAAGGCCACAGCCAATATCATGTTTTCAGGTAAGTTCTTCCTGTCTAAGAGGTCTGCCGAGTGCGTGGATGCCACAATGGGAACAGACGCGCTTGCCTCAAGCAGCGCATCAAGCAGGATGGCTGTGGCGGCAGGATGCAGATTGCTCTCTGGCTCTTCTAATCCGATAAGAGAGATTGCAGGGGTCACAGTGGCCGCTTGAAAGATGGCGAGGAGTATGCCCATTGCCCGCAGTGTTCCGTCGGACACGTTGGAACTGTTGATCCTCCAGTGGCTTGGATTTGACGCAGGAGTAAACGCCAGCCAATGGTAGGGCAAGGTATCAGCTACGTTCACATCCCTGAACTCTGGAATGAAAGCTCTAAGGTATTCCCTTATTCTGGTGGTGAGGTCCGGCCTTGTTCGTTCTAGGCGCACGAAAACATCGGCGGCATTGGATCCGTCAGAGGCTAGAAGTTTGCCAGCTCCTACTAGGGTCCCTGGCCGCATCCGTTCTGAGTTTGGTGAGTAAAATTTCAGTCCGGAGACGAGGTTAAACACTGGAGCAAACTGGGTCAATGAGCCAAAAGAGACGAGGGCTGGCCGGTCACCTGTGAATCCCGGAGCTGTCAAAACAGAATGATCCACCGACCCAGGCCGCGACGTGAAGTAATCCAAGCCTACTTGGCAATGTTCTTCATCAATCACCGATGCTCGGTCCGGTCCTTCGCTGATTTTCAAGGAGTACGAACCGACCACGGTGTCGAGTTCGAAGCTGATACAAATTGAAAAACTTGACGCAATGCTGCCTTGGGGAAGTTTTCGGAGAAGGGATTCTATTCCGTATCTGAGCCGACTACCTTTTCCACCGGAGCTTCCATACTGTCGGCGAGGAAACGAAGAGCATCTAGAAAGTTGCTTTTCCCTGAGCCGTTTGGACCAACAAGAAGAGTCAGCGGCTGCAGTTCCACATCACAGGACGCGATGCTACGGTAGTCTCGTATTGCGACACGCGTAATTCTTGAGACCATCTCTCAAGTGTATGCGTTGAGGAAGGAAGGGCGGGTTTGAATCCCCCGCCCCGTGCTAATTAACGCCCGCCGACGCGGCGATTCCTGGCAGGATATGCATTATCCCGCGAACCACGCTGTTCAAACCGATTCTGATACGGAGCCGGCATGACAATCACCGGAGCGGCCGATTTCTTTTCCACCTGAATATCCGGCGACACCGCTTGACGAATCAACTGGACCTTCAGAGCCCGCTCGATTTTCTGAATATCTCGACGTTCGCCGCGCGTGCTGAAAGTCGACGCCACGCCGCGCGCACCGGCCCGACCCGTTCGCCCGACACGATGGATAAAATCTTCCGGAACCTGCGGCAAATCGTAATTCACAACATGCGCGATTCCATCCACGTGGATCCCGCGCGCTGCCACGTCCGTGGCAACCAGCACGCGATATTGCCCTTGCTGGAAACCTTTGAGAGCCTGATTGCGCTGGCTTTGGCTGCGATCCCCATGGATGCTGGTCGCCTTTACGCCGCCTGAAATCAGCTTCTTCGAGAGACGGTCCGCACCGTGCTTTGTGCGCGCGAAAACGAGAAAGGTTCCGATCTCCTTGCGGAGCATGTGTTCGAGCAAACCGAGCTTGCGGTCTTGCTCGATTTCATAAACGTGCAGATCGACTTGCTCCACCGGCTTGCTGGCGGACCCGATTGCGACTCGCACAGGATTCCGAACATGCTTATCGATCAAGTGGGCGACAGAAGTTTCGATGGTTGCCGAGAAAAAGAGAGTCTGCCGCGAAGTCGGCATTTCGCCAATGATCTCCTCGATGGTCGGGAGAAAGCCCATGTCCAGCATGCGGTCCGCTTCATCGAGCACCAAGTGCCGGACGGACCCGAGCCTTACGAGCCTGCGGTTCAGAAAATCGGATAAGCGTCCCGGAGTCGCGATCAGCACTTGGGCACCCTTGCGGATGTTCAGCAGTTGCGCCTGCTCGCTCATTCCGCCGACCACGACGGCAGCGCGAACGCCCGTGCCGATCGCCATCTTGGCGAATACTTCGTGGATCTGGATAGCAAGCTCACGCGTGGGGCTCAAGATAACGGTGCTGACGCCAGCCGTCAACGGCTCCCTCGTCAGCGAGTGCAGGATGGGAAGCACGAAAGCGAGTGTTTTGCCGGTGCCGGTCTGTGCGGTCGCGACCACGTCCTGTCCCGCAAGCGCGGGCGGAATGGCGGCGGCTTGAACCGGGGTCGGTTCCACAAAGCCATATTTGGCAAGGTTGTTCCCTAAGACAAGGGACAACGATAGTTCAGAAAATTTATTCATTCAGAGTTTTTTTTAATCCAAGGAAGGACAATCAGCGAGCCGGAAGAGCAGAGTTGACTAGCGGACTAACTTCGTTTACAACCTGAGTATAGCGCACATCGCGGACTCCCGCAAACAAAATGAGGTTTACCCGATTTAGCCTGCCGACAAGGTGCCGCCGCAGCTCGAACCAGAGCCCGCCGTGCAGCCGAAGCAATGCTCTCCCATCGCGATCTCGATGCTAGGCAGAGTGGAGAACGACGCAATATCCCAGATTGTCCGCCAGCCCGGCGCGGGCATCTCCAACATCTGATTGAAGTCGCAATCGTATAAGTTTCCGTCCCAACTAACACTCAGCAACTCGCGGCACATCACCTTACCCGCCGCATGGGGATTGAAGCTGTCGACCAAAAGCTTGCCGTACTGTTCCGTGAGCCCGCTATGGCGCAGGAAGTCCGCGAAGCGCTGAATAGGCATGTTCGTCAGTGTGAACAGTCTATTGAAAACAACTCCGAAATCAGCGTGGAGGCGCTGTTTGTATTCTGCCTCCAACGCTGCTTGCGGAGGCGGCAGCGAAGCGCCACCGGGGTTGAACATGAGGTTCAAAGGCAGCTGAGGATCGGCCCCATAGCCGACCCGATTCAACGCGCGCAGGCCCTCAATGCTTTTCTCGAATACACCCCGGCCGCGCTGGCGATCTACATTCTCGCGAGTGTAGCAGGGCAGACTGGCGACAATCTCCACCTCTTGATCCGCGAGGAACCGCGCCAGATCGTCTTGGCCCGGCTCGAAAAGCACGGTCAAATTACAGCGATCGATTACGTGCATCCCAAGCTGCCGCGACGCGGAAACAATGTGTCGAAAGCTGGGATTCAACTCCGGCGCGCCGCCCGTGATGTCCACCGTTGCCACTCCGGTGCTTGCGCCCAGCAACGTCAGGATGCGCTCGGCCGTTTCACGGGTCATGATCTCCGTTCGCTTGGGACCGGCACCCACATGGCAATGCTGACAAGCCTGATTGCAAAGCTTTCCAACATTGATTTGCAGAGTGGTTACCGCTGAGCGGGTTAGGGTCAGCCCGTGATCTCGCAGGGTTTGGTCAAACACCATCAGTAATTCATTTTAGCGATCATCGCGAACCTGTCGCCGTGAAGGGTGCGAGGCAGATGATTTGACCGCACGGATGAAAGCGCTGATAAATTTATTCTCCACCTGCGCGGCCATGGTTTCTACGTCGATGCCTTCGCTGGTCAGGAATTGGCGGGCGTCTTCGATGCTGTAAACGCGGGTAGGCTCGATGTCGATGTCCTCGAAACCGGCCTCGGCCAGCTTGGAGACATATTCGTGATCCTGGAGAGCGCCGGCAATGCAGCCCACCCACATCTCCATGCTTCGGCGCACCTGTTCCGGCACATGGCCCCGCACAACGACATCGGAAACGGCGAAGCGGCCACCAGGTTTGAGCACGCGAAAAGCTTCCCTCAAGACTTTGTCCTTGTCAGCGGAAAGGTTGATCACGCAATTGGAGATGACGACGTCCACTGAGTTGTCCGGCAGTGGAATATTCTCCATCTCACCCTTGAGGAACTCGACGTTACTGATACCCGCCTTGCGCTGGTTCTCCCGGGCAAGTGCGAGCATTTCGTCAGTCATATCCAGCCCGTATGCTTTGCCGGCGGGGCCGACGCGCTTGGCTGAAAGTAGAACGTCAATGCCCCCGCCGGAGCCTAGATCCAGCACAATTTCACCCGGATTCAATTTCGCTAAGGCGGTCGGGTTGCCGC
>JANXQZ010000534.1 GCA_025353235.1 Bryobacterales bacterium | reverse complement strand
AAGATCACCATGACGCAGGGGTCTCCGGGATGGTGGGGTGCGGTTTGATCCGCCGCTGATGTTTCGGTATCGATTTGATCCATGAATCTTAGCCGCCGGAGGGACGCTCCACGTGTCCGCCAAATTTGTTCCTCATTCCAGAGAGCATCTTTTCGGCGAAGGTGTGATCCTGGCGCGATCGGAAGCGCGTGTACAGCGAAGCGGACAACACATCTACCGGAACTGCTTCTTCGAGCGCAGCGACAATGGTCCACCTGCCTTCGCCGGAGTCCTGCACTGTGCCTGTATAGCGCGAGAGGTCCGGATCTTCGGTCAGCGCCATCGCGGTAAGGTCCAGGAGCCAGGAGCCGACCACGCTTCCGCGCCGCCAAACTTCTGCAATGTCGGTGAGGTCGAATTGAAAGCGATGATCCTCGGCCAGATCCTTCGAATTTGCGTTCCGCAAAATATCGAAGCCTTCCGCATAAGCCTGCATGAGGCCATACTCGATGCCATTGTGGATCATCTTCACGAAATGCCCGGCTCCAGAAGGCCCGCAGTAAAGGTAGCCCTGCTCAGCGGAGCCGCTTCTTCCGTCTCGGCCTGGCGTGCGGGAGATATCGCCAAGTCCGGGGGCGAGCGTGTGGAAGATCGGGTCGAGACGCTGCACAACTTCAGCTTGTCCTCCCAGCATCATGCAGTAGCCGCGCTCCAGTCCCCAAACTCCGCCGCTGGTGCCCACATCGCAATAGATGATCCCGCGCTCGGCCAGCATCTTCGACCTGCGGATGTCGTCCTTATAGTAGGAGTTCCCGCCGTCGATAATCGTGTCGCCAGGCTCCATGAGGGAGGCGAGCTTCAGTACCGTTTGTTCCGTGGCATCGCCCGAAGGAACCATCACCCAAGCCGCCCGCGGATGGGACAATTTCGAGACGAAGTCCTCCATGGACGAGGCTCCCGTGGCACCCTCGTCGCTGATGTGTTTTACGTTTTCAGCACTAAGATCGAAGACCACGCATTGGTGCCCACCCCGCATAAGCCGGCGCACCATGTTTCCGCCCATTCGCCCCAGTCCGATCATTCCAAGTTGCATGTGTTCAGTGTAACTACTCTTCGCGGAGCGCCGCCGTTGGCTCCATGCGAGCCGCCCGGCTGGCGGGCAGCAAACTCGCGAGCAGCGCAACTGCCGATAAGAGAATAATCGCGAGCCCAATCGTCATGGGATCGTGCGGTTGGAGACCGTAGAGCATGGACGACGCAGCCCTCGCTGCAGCCACCGCAAGCACCAGCCCGATCACCAGGCCGATGGCTACCATCCGGCCAGCCTCGCCCAGGATCATCGTGAGCACACTCCGACGGTCGGCGCCGAGCGCGATGCGTATCCCAATCTCCTTGCGGCGCTGCGCCACCATGTACGAGATCACGCCATAGATGCCGATGGTGGCCAGCGTGGCAGCCAGCAATCCGAAAAAGCCCGAGAGCATGGCCATCAATCGCTCACGCAGGAGGGAGTCTCGGACTTGACTGGGGAGGGTCTGGAACTGGATGGATATGCCGGGATTGATCCCGAGAATGGTGTGCTTGAGGGATGACAACAAGGGCGCCAAATTTTCACGCGACCGCACGATGAAAGATGTTCCGGTATCCGCTTCCTTCTGGCTGGATGCCGTGAAAACCGTGGGACTAAAATCATCTCTCAGGCTCTGATACTTGGCATCTTTGGTGAGCCCGACCACTTGATAGATCTGCTCTGGCTCGCCTGGCCCCGTGACCACTTGAATCACTTTGCCCATCGGGTTCCCTCCCTTCAGGAACTTGCGGGTAAACGCTTGATTCACGATGGCCACTCTTGGCGAGGAGGGAGTGTCATGATCGTTGAAGTCGCGCCCCATCAACAACGGGCTTCCCAGGGTGCGGAAATAGGCCGTGCTTACGGCGCTGAAATTTGGCACCATTACACCTGCTGTCTTTTCTCCTGGAAACTTTATCAAGTCGTTCCAGCGGTTCCCGCTGATCGGGATAATCCCGGCCTGAGCTGCGGACTCGATGCCTGGAACGGAACGGATGCCATCGAGTAGCTGCCGATAGAGCATGGCTCTCCGCGCGGCTGGATACTCCAGGCGCGAAACATCAATGCCCGTGATGAACAGCCCTTCAGCGCGAAAACCAGGATCCAGCGTCAGCAGGTTTAGGAGACTGCGGACAAAGAGAAGCGAGCCGACCAGCAACACAAGGGAAAGCGCCACTTGAGATACCACCAAGCTGCGGCGCAATCCGAAACGCTCTCGGCCGGCTGTCGTGGATCGCGAGGAAGCCTTCATGATGGTTCCTGGTTCCGTTCTGGTGGCGCGGAGAGCGGGTACCAGTCCAAAGAGGACGCAGGTCAAGATAGCCAGCCCGGCGGTGAAGCCGAGCAGCCTCCAATCGGTACTCAGATCGACGAAGATCGGGTTATCGCTGGTAGTGAGAAACGAGACTAAATAGGTAGAGATGAATTGAGCCAGCACAGCACCCAGAATTGCGCCGGAGCATGCCAGCAGCAGGCTCTCCGCAAGCAGTTGCCGGATCAGTCTGCCGCGTGATGCGCCGATGGCGAGCCGAACGGCAATTTCGCGCTCACGCACACTGGCGCGGGCCAGCATTAGATTGGCGAGGTTGGCGCAGGCGATCAGCAGGACGAGTCCGGCGATCACCAGGAGCATCAGCAGCGGATCATTGTATTGCTTGCGCAACTCCGAAACTCCGGAACCGCTCGGCAGGGCGGTCAGCTTGTACCCGACATAATATTTCGCGCTGTCGGGCGTGTAGTTCGGAGGCACGGTGCTCTCAAAAATAGCAGGGGAGACTGCAGCGAGCTGTGCGGCGGCGCGGGTTGCGGTCCAACCGGGCTTCAGACGTCCGATAACAGAGAGCCACCAGTGGTTTCGTTTCGCGAGGTGGCTGTTTTCGCCTGCTACCCAGGGCTCCGAACAGATTGGCACCATCACGTCAAAACCCCGGCCCACTTCGACTCCGAAGAAGCTGGCCGGTGTGACTCCGAGCACTTCAAAAGAGTGGCCATCCAAGGTGAGCTTCTTCCCAACCGCGTTTGCGTCGCCGCCGAATTCGCGATGCCAAAACGGGTAGCTGATCACGGCACCGGGCGACCCGCAACCAGGGTGGTCGTCTTCCTTGGAGAGGAAGCGTCCCAGCGCTGGAGCAACCCCCAGCGTGCTGAAGAAATCGCCGCTGACCCAGTAGCCTTCGGCGAAGCGGGCTTCGCCTCCCGAGGTCAGCGTGAAACGATAATCTCCGAAGGCGAAGATCCCAGAAAAGGCTTGCTGGTGCTGCCGAATTTGATCCCACTGCGGATAGGTGAAGCTGGAGTTGCGGGCGCTGAAGTTGCCATTGCAGCAGTGCTCGTTCTCGGCGATCCTCACTTGCGCCAGCTCCTGCGCGGCTCTCACAGGCAGATTGCGCAGGCGGACTGCGTCGAGCAGTTGAAAGATGGCTGTGTTCGCGCCCACGCCGAGTGCCAGGGAGAGGGTGG
>JANXQZ010000466.1 GCA_025353235.1 Bryobacterales bacterium | reverse complement strand
GGATCAATACTTCGCAAACCGGACGCCGTCTGCGTGGATCAACCCGGCCGCGTACGCCACGCCCGCAACCGGCACTTTTAGGGGCTGAGGTTGTGAGCGACTGGAGATACGCGCAGAAAACCGCCTCGGAAAAGCTGGCGCAACTGCATTTCTTTTCGATGACGAAACACCAGACCAATGGCGATTTCGTCTTCCGAATCACGGTGCGTGAGTACGTAACGCCGGAGATCGGGGCCATGCGCTTCTTCGCCGAAGCCGACCGGCAGACCAACCAAGACGTGGCTCCGTTCACCCCCGTCGGATGGGGCAACACGCTCCTCGCGGCCCTTTCAGACTGCATGGCCGGCGTGCATCGGTTCCCCTATCAAGGGTCCGACGTGGTCAGTTCATAGCAGTCGATCGGGCTCGCCTGCCATCAGCTCGCGTTTTAATCCGATAAATGCTGGGCCGGAATCTCTGTCATGCCCCGTTCCGATTCCAGCTCCGCCTCGTCCGCCGCAGCGGGTCCGCTGCGCAACGCTTCAGCCATCAACTCTCGAGCGCGATCCGCATGCTCTCGCGCCACCCGCACTTCAAATGGGAAATTCGGCAGCACCGAGTCGCCCACGATCATCGCCGCCAACCCGTTCGATTCCAGCACGCTCTTCACCGACATCGCTTCGAACTCGGCGGTCGTGCTGCCTTCAGAGTGGTAGATGGTCTCCATATCCAATTCCGATGCATCGTCCACTTCTTCCAAATCGTCGGGCAACGGATTGGCCGCGATCAGCTCCTCGGCGCGCGCCGCACTTTCCTGCGCCACCTGCACTTCGAAACAACCGTTCAGCACGCCTGGGCATTCATCATCCAGCATCGTGGCTGAAATCCCCTCATCCGTCAATAGCTGAACGATTGTCTCGCAATCGCATTTGGCCGTCTCATCCATCGAGCGGTATACGGTAACCAACCCGGCTGCTTGTTCCATTTCTTGAGCTTACCGCTTCTTGCGTCGCTCGGGTAGAATGAAAACCGGAGGCTGAGAATGGCAGACGAGACAAGCAGCGATTCGATTCTTTGGCTTGTGGCGGGCGCAGCGCTAGGCGCGGGGATCGGGATTTTATTCGCTCCCGCATCCGGGCAAGAAACCCGTAAAACGATCGTGAGAAAAACAGGCGAGGGCCGCGCGGCTCTGGCCGGATCCGGCAAAGACATGCTGGAGCGCGGGCGCGAGATGTTCGACCGCGCGCGCCAGCTTACCGAAGAAGCGGCGGACCTCTTCGAAAAAGGTCGCAAACTCGTAGAAAGCAACGCAGCGAACCTGCCGCAGGCCTAGCCCGGATGAGCCCTTTCATCAACGAGCCCGTCACCGACTTCACCCTGCCCTCCAACCGCGAAGCTTCGGAAAAAGCTTCTGTTGCGGTCCGCGCTCAGCTTGGTCGCGAATATGACCTGATCATAGCCGGCAAGCACGTGAAGACGGAAGCAAAATTGAAGTCTCTCAACCCGTCTCGTCCCAGCGAAGTGGTCGGCATTCACCAAAAAGCGACGGCCGAAATGGCGAACGAGGCGGTGCATGCGGCGCATGCCTATTTCGACGAGTATGCCGCCACGCCAGTTCGCGACCGCATAGAAATGGCCAGCCGGGCGGCCGCGATCATTCGGGAGCGAAAAATCGAATTTGACGCCTGGCTGGTCTACGAAGCGGGGAAAACCTGGAGCGAGGCCGACGGAGACGTCTCGGAAGCAATCGACTTCCTCGAGTATTACGCCCGCCAGATGCTGCGCATGAGCCAACCGGATCCCCTGGTCCAGCTGCCAGGCGAGAAGGACGAGATGGTCTACCTGCCGCTGGGCACCGGCGTAATCATTCCGCCTTGGAATTTCCCTCTGGCGATCATGGCGGGCATGAGCGTGGCGGCGCTGGTGACCGGAAACACCATCGTGATCAAGCCTTCCAGCGACACGCCGACCATCGCCGCTAAATTCGCCGAAGTGCTGCTGAAAGCTGGCTTCCCCGAAAAAAGCTTCTCTCTGCTTGTGGGTAGCGGTGCCTTGATCGGCGACTTGCTGGTGCAGCACCCCAAGACGCGCTTCGTTTCCTTCACCGGGTCGCGCGATGTCGGCCTGCGCATCAATGAACTGGCTGCCAAGCCGCAAAAAGGGCAAATTTGGATCAAGCGGGTAGTCGCCGAAATGGGCGGCAAGGACGCGATCATCGTGGACAGCGAAGCGGATATCGACAGCGCCGTGCAAGGCGTCGCCGGATCGGCCTTCGGATACCAGGGGCAGAAGTGCTCCGCCTGCTCGCGAGCCATCGTCGACGAGTCCATTTACGACGACTTTCTCAAGAAACTAAGTCTCGAAGTTAGTCGAATGCAGGTGGGAGCTTCCGATAATCTGGCGAATTACATGGGGCCCGTAATCAACGAAAAGGCTCGGGACTCCATCCTCAGTTACATCGAGACCGGAAAGAAGGAAGGGCGCTTGATTTGCGGAGGCGGCGCCACTGGAGAGGATGGATATTTCATTCAGCCCACCGTAATCGCCGACATTGGATCGAAGGATCGCATATTTCAGGAAGAAATTTTCGGACCGGTGCTCGCAGTGGCCAAAGCCCGCGATTTTGAACACGCTCTAGAGCTCGCGAACGACTCCGAGTACGGGCTTACCGGAGCGGTATTCACCGGCAATCCCCAGAAAATAGAACGCGCGAAGCGGCGGTTCTTTGTCGGAAATTTATATATCAATCGCAAGTGCACAGGAGCCATGGTGGGGGCGCACCCGTTCGGGGGCTTCAACATGTCCGGGACTGACTCGAAGGCAGGCGGCCCGGATTACCTGCTCCAGTTCGTGCAGGCCAAGTCCATCGCCGAAAAAGTGCTATGATGGGGGTCCCCGCTGAGAAGGGGACCAAGAAGTTTTAGCTCCAGGGTCAAATCCGAACGACGCGACACGGGACGCTGGCACCAAAGCGTCTCGTTTTGTCACATTCCTCCTTCCCCAAGACCTTCTCCAACTAAGTAAGTCAGTACTATCCAACAAATGAACTTGACTATAACCTGGGCGATAAATCATACTGTCAATACGTTGTTTGGACAAGGATCGAACTATAACTTGGCCGGACATGCTTCCCAAAGGCGAATTTTCCGCCCAAAGGAACTCGGAGGAGAGGGAGTTTTGTATGTTGAATTACGTTAAGAATGCTCTCGGCGTCGCAGTATTAGGCTTCGCAGCGCTGCAGGCCAATGGAGCGACAGTGTCATCCCTGCAATGCGCTAATCCGGGCAGCACTACAGCCAGCCCGAATGCAAGCTCCGTGAATGC
>JANXQZ010000438.1 GCA_025353235.1 Bryobacterales bacterium | reverse complement strand
GTTTACTCACGACAGCATCGCGGTCGGCGAAGATGGACCTACTCATGAGCCCGTTGAGCAACTGGCAGGGCTGCGCGCGATCCCTGGCATCACTCTGTTTCGTCCAGCCGATGCAAACGAGACCGCCGAGGCTTGGGCTTTCGCGGTTCAGCATGCCGGACCCACCGTGTTCGCCTTGACGCGGCAGAACGTTCCGCATCTGGACCGTGCCTCTGCCAAGGAGCCCGGCGTGTCGCGAGGCGCTTACGTTTTATCGGAGCCTGATGGCGGCGCGCCAGACGTGATCCTGATCGGAACCGGGTCGGAAGTGGCGTTGTGCGTGAAGGCGCAGGAAAGGTTGCAAGGCTACGGAGTGAAGGCTCGCGTGGTCAGCATGCCGAGCTGGAATTTGTTCGTGGATCAAGATGAGGCGTATCGCGAAAGCGTGCTGCCGAGAGCGAGCAAGAAGCGCGTGACTGTGGAAGCGGGATCCACTTTTGGCTGGTCGCGCTGGGCGGGCGATGAAGGCGTGATGATCGGGATTGATCGGTTTGGCGCATCAGCCCCTGGAGAAACCTGTTTGAAGGAGTTTGGTTTCACCGTGGAGCATGTTACGTCGGCGGCCTTGAAGCTGATGGGGAGGATTGAGGAAGCATCGAAAGAGTATGGCGGCGAGACGGCGATGGCTCCCACAGGTCCGTCGGAAGGGCACTCGTAGAAGGGATGCTCCCGTTTACAAACTGAGAACTGGGCAGGGTGCGTCCCGAATGATCGCGTAGGCATTGCTCCGAAGTTGGCCGAACCGTTCCTGAATGATCCCCCGCCCCCTAAAGATCAAATCGGCGTCATGCGTCAGCGCTTCGTCTCGAACCACCCTAGATACGGGGCCGCCCCCAACGCAAGCTTCCAGATCGGTTCCCGCTTCGGCCTGCAGCAGCACGATCTTCTCGCGTGCGGACTGCAGCAGGGCATGCACAAATTCCTGATCGAAACCGGGTTGGGGATCAACACTCGCAGCGGGAACCGCGTGGACCAGACGAAGCTTCGCACCGAACTCGCGCGCGAGACTCGCATAGCGTTGAATGAGAGCGACACTGCCGGGATTCAAGTCCAAGGCTCCCATTATGCTCTTGCAAACGACATGTTTCGCAAGGTCGAGGCTCTCGGTGTGCGTTGCGGTCCATACCGGACATTCAGCGTCGTGCAGCACCTTCGCCGCTACCGAACCGAGCAACAGGCTGCGAAATTTTCCGTAGCCATGCGTCGGCATCAGGATGAGGTCCGCATGACTCTGTTCGGCAAATTGGATGATCTCGGACGCCGGGTCGCCGGATTTCACAATCGTTTCAACCGCATCCGGTTCTTCGAGAAATTTATTTAGTGCTCCGGCCGCTTCGGCCTCCATCGCGGGCACATCGATCACAATGGGGTATCCGCCATCCATTCCCGCATACCAAGCCGTCGGGATTTCGACGACATGCAGCAACGTGAGTTTGGAGCGGAATTGCCGTGCAAGCGCGTTCGCGAACGGACGCACGCTGCGGCACCGCGCGGAGAAGTCGACTGGAAACAGAATATGATTGAACTCTGACATTGTTTTTCGCCTCCTCGATTCAGTGCATCTCTAAGCCCATCGTGTTCCTCTCTGAGGACGAAAGGAGAAACACATGAGCCCCTTTAAATTCGGGGTCGGCTCGTGCGTGTTTTGACGCATCCTGCGTGTTTGGACGCATTCCGTGAGGCCGCTCGCTACCTTCTACAGTCAAACATAAGACTGGAGAGTTGGTAGTTGGAATGCCCCATCAGTCCTGAGGTACTTTCCATGCGTCTTTTGAAACTGCTGTTTCTTGTACTCCCGCCGTCTCTCCTTTCTGCGGCTCCGATCGTTTCCTCTTCTGCTCAGATCATCTCCGGCAGCATGAGTTGGACAGAAAACTTCCAGGGAAATAATTTCCTAACCAGGGGCAGCATGGTAAATGTTCAAACTGCCAACACGTCCATCACGGGCGTCCTTGACATGTATATGAGTTCGAATTACATCCAAAACCCTTTTTCTCCCGGTTTCGTTGGCAGCGTGGTTGTGGATCCCTCAGGGGTCATCTGCGGCGGCGGCTTGGATTTTGCCGGTTTCGCGGGCGGGAACGATTGCGGTGCCGGTGATGCATTTATTGAAGGCAGATTCGACATCGGCGCATTCACTTACTCTGGAGGTCCCGTGACAGTGCATTTGCCGTTTACCATGAATCTTAAGGTGAAATCGTTTATCTTTCCGCAACCCGAGCGCGATTTCCTCTTTTCCGGCTCTGGCACGGCAGATTTCGTGGCGCATTCTGTGCAGTTCCAAGGCGGTGCCGGTTCCGAGTTTAGGACTGCTTTGAGAGGAGACAGCTTGGTGTTGAACTTCGCCAATGTGCCCGAGCCCGCATCGGCTGCGCTGGTATTCCTGACTCTAGCCGCTTTCGCTATCGCCTCCGCGCGCCGCAGGGCGGCACAATAGTCACCGACAATTAGATATGCGGTACGGTCCGTTGCAGAACAAGCTCGTTGGGCTCCCCGGCATCTCCAGCTAGTTCATATTCGGCATGAACAAACCTGCTCAGCAATGCAGTCAAGTTCACTCCTGAAGAACTAGATCTCACACGCCAAATTCCCTCAGCTCACCCTCACGGAAATAGCTCTCGCACAATCGCCATCACGCTGAGATGGGCACCGTACTTCACCGGGCTGAGGCTGATCTCGACGGGGACGAGCGTTCCATCCTTGCGTTGAATCTCGAGATTCAGACCGCTCCCTCGTGCCAAGTCGAGTTCCTATGCGTCAGATCGCGCAAGTGATAGTTCTTTGACCCAAAGGGCGTCGTGAATTAGTGAGGATGCTGCACGTTTTCTTGCGGTTTTCTGGGATTTTATGGGCAGTTTTCTCCATTGTGGGATAAGGGCCGAAAACGTGCCTCGCAAGGGCTGGAGGCATAAAGCTATGAATATAGCAACCTTATTGCTCACTTTTCTTCTC
>JANXQZ010000427.1 GCA_025353235.1 Bryobacterales bacterium | reverse complement strand
CCGCACACCTTTTCGACTTGTCATAGATAACAGGAAGCAGCCGAAGTTTGCCGAAGTTATGGTTCGGCTGCACTCCAGTTTGAAATCAAAGGAGATGAGAATGAGAACACGAACTTATGCCGCGTTTGCGGCTTTCTTGATGCTAATTGGCGGTGCTGCTTTGGTGGCTGACCAAGGAGGCAGAGGCGACCATAATAATGAGGCTCGCCTCAGGACACGGCTTGCTGGCGCAGCGATCCAGGGCAAAACACCGGAAGGCAATGCTGATTTCAGATCGGATCAGCGTGGGCGTAGTCGATTGAACGTGGAAGTAGAACAGGTCAATATGCCGGATAATACGCTTCTCGAGGTGTCCCTCACACATTCGGGAATGGAGAGCCAGGTTGCAGAGATCAAGCTAACTGCAGGCTTCGGCGAGATGGGGTTGTCTTCACAAGATGGCGATGTGGCTCCAGCAGTCGCCAAGGGCGACACAGCAACAGTAAAAGCGGGAAAGTCGGCGATACTTGCTGGAGTATTTCAGCCTCATCAAGTAAGTCGGTCAGCACGGGGGCCTTCTAGGCTCCCGTGTCGCTGGGGACTCTGAGATCGCTGAGGGTTGGGGCACTTACTATGGTTCGTGGGCAGAAGGCTCAATCGCGACTGCCGGGATCGGATGCCCCTTTTGCTTCAATTACTTCAACGCACTTGTAACTTAGAAATTAAAGGTACGCGTCGTGGCGGTTCCTGACCCGGAGGACGTCTATCCAATCACCGTGGTCGTGGAAGCGGACGCGCCAGGAGCCCACGCGCAGCCGGAACTCGGGCGGGTGAATGCCGCGGAGCCCGTGCACATTTCCAGCGCCAGTGGTGGCAAAACGATTAATGGCTGCAACGATCCTCAGAGCCACGGGACGGTCCAAACTGGCCAAGTCCGCTTGCGCCTGAGTGGACAGTGTGAGGCGCTTGATCACGAAGCTTCCTGGTAGTTCCTCACTTCCTCCATGGTGAAGCCGAGTTCGGCGACTACTTGTTCAAACGGAATCCCGGGATTATCCTTGAGCCATCTGCGGGCTTCTTCGGCTTGGCGATCTTCCTCTTCGGTAACAGGCTCATCGTCGATCGGGGCTCTAGCAAGAGCGCGTGAAACAGGATCAAGCATGGCTTCCAGTAGTCCGCGAACAGCGGAGACTTGCGCGTCTGGAAGATGATCGAGGTAGGCATGAGCTTGCTGACGTTCGTGCTGAGAATTGGATTCCATTGACTTACCTAGTAATTATGCTACTCCCAATGGGTACGAGCAACGAACTCCCATCCTAGAGGTCGCGGATCTCAGCCCCAGTCAAATCGCGCCAGTGGCCCGGCTGGAGATCGCCCAATTTCAAGGGCCCGATCGCCACGCGCAGTAAGCGAAGAGTGGGCAGTCCTACTGCCGCAGTCATCCTCCGCACTTGCCGATTGCGGCCCTCCGTAATCGTCAGCTCAATCCATGCTGTCGGGATGCTCTTCCTATACCGAATCGGCGGATCACGCGGGGGCAGCGCAGGTTCGGCATCCAGCAAGCGCACACGAGCGGGCCTTGTTTTCCAATCCTGAATCACCACTCCTTCAGTCAGCCTGCGCAAGGCTTCGTCATCCGGCGCGCCCTCCACCTGAACCCAATACGTCTTAGGATGCTCGAACTTCGGATGGCTCAACCGATGCTGCAGCTTGCCATCGGTGGTGAGCAGCAGCAACCCCTCGCTATCCCGGTCAAGCCGACCGACCGCATACGCATTCGGAACAGGAATAAAATCCTTCAACGTCCGAGCTGCCGAATCAGGCGGACGAGTGAACTGCGTCAGGACGCCATAGGGCTTATGGAAGAGGAGAGAGCGATGCATTGCGGGCACGGGCATATCTTGCGCAGATGATCGAACGAATAGATCCCGGTATTGTGGCCATCGCTCCATAGGATGCGGATCGCGTAGTGGCCCATCTCTTCCACGCTGTTCATTTTCAGTGTGGGCTTAAACATCTGGAATGGATTCGGAGGCGCGGAATAAGAGCTCTTCTGAGGCTCCGTGCCATGCGCCCCGGTGCAGGATGCGCACGGGCATTCATCGCGCAGATAGGCGACGGTGTATTCGCTGCGGTGGCCGTCGTTCCAATCGATTTTCAGGCCCTTCGATTTTGAGATAGCGATATGTTCCGGGTCGATCATCTTTAGGGAATGCGCTCGACGTCGCGGATGCCGGAAATGCGCCGAATCGCCGACAGCACCCGCTCGAGCTGTTTCTTGTCCTTAATTTCAATGGTCATATCAATGACAGCGCCGTCTCCATTTCGCTTTTCGTCAGAGCGCGCCTCCAAGCTGCGAATGTTGCTCAGCTCTGCGAACAACACCGAAGTGAGCTGGTTCAGCAAGCCGGGCCGATCATCCGTGTGGATCGAAACCTTCACCTGAAACGCCTCGGCCGTGGCGCGCGCCCACTCCACGTCAATCTTCCGCTCCACTTCGTACATCAGATTCTGCACGTTGGTGCAGTTCGTGGAATGGACCGCGACACCCTTCCCGCGCGTGACATAGCCCACGATCGCCTCGCCCCGGATGGGATTGCAGCACTTGGCCCGATACACCATCAGATCGTCAATACCCTTGACCTTGATGACCAAGTCTTCCGTATCGCGCTTCTGATCGGGCGTGAGAAGATTCGGCTGAGTCTTGGGCGGCTCCGCAGGCTCGTCCTTCACTTGATCGGGCGCCAGCTTCTGGAGAACCTGCCGGGCTGAAAACTTGCCGTAACCCAGGGCGGCGTGCAAGTCCTCGATCTTGCTGCAGCCATAGTCGCTGGCAACATGCTCCATATCGAACCTGGAAATCCTGCTAAGAGCGACACCCAGCCGGCGGGCTTCCTTCTCCAAATACTTCTGGCCGATCTCGACCGCCTTCGCTCGCTCAGTGGTGTTGATAACGTGCTTGATTTTGTTCCGAGCGCGCGACGTCTTCACCACCAACAGCCAATCTTTGCTGGGCAGGTGTCCAGGCTGGGTCAGGATCTCCACCACCTCGCCGTTCTTCAGGATGTACTTCAGCGGAACAATGCGGCCGTTGACCTTGGCCCCCACGCACCTGCTGCCCACGTCGCTATGAATCGCGTACGCGAAATCGATGGGCGTCGAGTCGCGAGGGAGCACCATCACCTTGCCTTTCGGCGTAAAGGTATAAACTTCCTCGGGGTACAAATCCACTTTGAGCGTGGACATGAACTCGCCGGCATCTGGAATGTCGCTCTGCCACTCCACCAACTGCCGCAGCC
>JANXQZ010000045.1 GCA_025353235.1 Bryobacterales bacterium | reverse complement strand
GATCGCATCGAGAACCCTTTCCACTGTAATGTTTTCCAGATCGTCATGGATTATCCGAACTGCGGCGCCGCGCGGAGCCCAAATTGCCGGATCGGTAGGGCCAAAAATAGCAACGACTGGCGCGCCTGCGGCTGCCGCGAGATGAGTGATGCCCGAATCGTTGCCTATATACACGCGCGCACCGGCGATCCATCCGGCAAGTTCGAATAGATCGTCACGCCTTTCAGCGCCTTCCAATTTCTCTTCGGGTCCAGCGCACCATCGTACCGGGAGCGGCATCCTCAGCGCCAGTTCTCGATAGCGATCCAGCGGCCAGTTCTTGCGAGTGCCTCCAGAAAAGGGATGGATCACAGCATGGGTATGAGTGCTCGGATTGAGTATTGGGATGCGAGGAACCGCCGGCGTGGGCGCTCCCACCTGGCGAGCGAAGAAGTCGGCGCAGTGCTCTCGTCCATACGCAGGCGGCAACGCGGGCAGGAACTCGACGGGCACGCCTAGCCGTTCTACGGCGTCCCGGAACTCAGGGCGATTAGACCCGTACCAGGACACGATTGAATCGAAGCCTTGTAGAGTAGCGATCAAACTTTGCGGTGGCTCGATGCCCGGCAATCCAAAAAAATCGAGACCGGTCGAGGCGATCGAGCGCGCCCGGTCCGCAAAGCGCATCAGCGGCACCAGCGCAGAGGGCGTCCAAACCTCGGTGTAGGACGTCTTCAAATATTCGAGCGCGCCCAGAGCCAGGATGCAGTCGCCAATGGCACCGGGCCGGATAATCAATCTCCGCAACTTATAATCATAAGCATCGTCATGAAACTTCTCCTCCTCGGGGTGGCCTTGCCTATGTTGGCGCAGCAGTACGACATCGTGATCGCGAACGGTCGCGTGATGGATCCCGAATCGAATCTCGACGCGCTGCGGAACATCGGAGTCCGCGGCGGAAAGATTGCCGCGATTTCAAAATCGACCCTCAAGGGCGCTACCGTCATTGACGCGAAGGGGCTGGTGGTGACGGCGGGCTTCATCGATCTGCATTCGCACGGACAAACGCCGGAGAATTACGGCTTCAAGGCTCGCGATGGCGTGACTACGGCGCTTGAGATGGAGGTCGGTGTTTCGCCAGTCCCGCCGTGGTACGCGGCCCGGGAAGGCAAGTCGCTGATCAACTTTGGAGCTACGTCCGGACACATTCC
>JANXQZ010000400.1 GCA_025353235.1 Bryobacterales bacterium | reverse complement strand
TCATATTGGCTCAGTACATCCAACTGTTTCCCGTGCAGCGCGCTCTTTGCGACTATCTGGTCTCCGAACTCCAAATAGCTCTGCTTGGCCGCGGTGTAAGCGGGCCAGGAGGCCAGTCCTGGACCGTTCGGACTCCCCGTCTTTGCGAATTGAACCCAAGCTGCGCTCATTGCCATTGAGAGCTTCGTGTCCTGGTCTGAATAATCATCCGGTCCCACAGAGAAGACCCCGAAAAAAATGGGGACGGTGCCATAGGCCGAATCGGGCAGAGTGCCGAACACGTAGGTCAACTCCGAGGCGTGGAAGCTGCCCCATTTAATGCGCTTCCCGATTCCATTCAGCCGCGTGAACTGATATTGAAATGTCTTGGGGTTCACCTTCGATACAGAGGTGAGAACAGAACGCGTCCCTTCTAGAAACAAAAAGTCGCCCAGCATGCGTGTTGCTGTGTTGTAGGCGTCGGCATCGCTTGCAGTCGGGTAAGCGGCTAGAATACGCTCCGACTGAGTTCCAAATTGTTTTGAAGCCCATTGATTCAGGGCAGCGCGGTCCCGAACGGGAGGACCGCCGAGCAGCGTGCCTTCATCGGCATTCGTGCCCGCGATCAACGCGACGTTGGGGAACTTGCCTGCAGCGAAAAGTCGCGCGGGGTCGTCGGGCAAAAATTTTCCGTCCACTACGGGCATGTAAGTCTCGCCTTTAGCCGCAGCGTCGCCTGTCGAGTCCATCGCGCCGCCGAGCTTGACAATGTCCGCCATGCTCTTGCCGCGCAAGGTTGCGAGATCAGTCCCCAGGTGCTCGCCAAACTTCTCGGCCGGCAATCGTCCATACCAGGATTCCTTCAAGTGGCTGAAAGGCGTGTCCATCCAGGCGGCACTCTCGGAGATCACTTTATTGAACAGCCCGCGCGCGTCCGGCATTACCATGAGCAGGCACACCGCGGTGCCGCCCGCCGACTCCCCGAAGATGGTGACATTATCCGGGTCGCCGCCAAATTGCGCGATGTTCCGCTTCACCCATTGCAGGGCCGCGACCATGTCGAGCATGCCATAATTTCCCGAGACTCCATCCGGCGATTCCTGACTGAGCGCCGGATGAGCGAGGAATCCAAAGATGCCCAGGCGATAGTTCGCGCTGACAAGAACGACGCCCTGAGATGCCAGCGGCTCACCGTCATACACAGTCTGGGATGTCGCGCCAATTTGAAAGCCGCCGCCGTAAATCCAAACCATGACGGGCAGTTTTGCAGATGCAGAGCGTGCGGGAGTCCAGACGTTGAGGCCGAGGCAATCTTCGCTTTGAGCGCCCTGCAAGACCTGCATTTGAGGACAGTTCGGCGGAAAATTTGTGGCGAGTCGAATGCCCTTCCAAGGCTTTATAGGCTGGGGAGCTTTCCAGCGCAGATCGCCCACGGGCGGTGCCGCGAAAGGGATTCCCTTGTAGGCACGAACCGATGTACCAGTGCCGGTCACCAGGCCGGAATCGATCTTAACTAAAGTTTCGAGCCCGGAGCCCGCAGCGACGGTGCATGCAGGCAAGAGTAAGGCGGCAAGAATGGCTTTCATGCTGCCTATTATATAGGTTAGCGGCGGTCCCGGAGCTTGGCCAGGAGATTAAGCATCTCGAGATAAAGCCAGATCAGCGTGACCATCAGGCTGAACGCGCCATACCATTCCATGTACTTGGGTGCGCCGCTCGAAGCTCCCGTGGAGATGAGGCTGAAATCGAGCACCAGGTTCAGGGCCGCCACGGTGACCACGACCAGGCTAAACAGCACTCCGAGTGGGCCGCTTCCGTAAATGCCGGGCACTTGAACATGGAAGAAGCCGAGAACCATGGTGGCGAAATATACGAGAGCAATTCCACCCGTGGCCGCGACCACACCCATCATGAATTTCTGGGTTACCCGAATCCAACCGGCGCGGTACGCGATCAGCAGGCACAAGCAGGTGCCAAAAGTTAGGCCAACCGACTCCATGGCAATGCCGGGGAAGCGGAGTTCGAAAAGCGCCGAGAGCCCTCCCAGACAGAGGCCTTCCAGCAGCGCGTAAAGAGGCGCTGTGACAGGGGACCACTCCTTCTTAACCACGGTGATCACCGCCATCACGAGCCCGCCAATTAAGCCTCCGATCATGTAGGGAGCTATCGCTGCCGGATCGCGAGCCTCCATGAATTGTGACCAGGTCCAGGATGCGGTGGCGAGTACGCAGAGCAGCAGGATCAACGCGCGGTTGATGGTGCCGTTCACGGTCATCACTTCGCCGCTGATTACCCCGCCATACCCCGGTCGGGCGGCTGTCCAAAAGGTGTTGCCGCTTAAGGCGGGATTCGATGTGCGCATGATCCTATTATATTGCGGGAGGCTTTGGGGATTGTTTGCGGTGCATGGGGACCCCCTCACCACAGGCGAGGCTCCTCCTTTTTGGTCCACCCTTGAACCCACATTTGCTTGCCAGTAGAAGCCCGGGAACATTCAAAATCGCCTCAAATTTGTCTTGCACACGAGAAATTGTTTTGATATTCTGAGGATGTCGCCAAGAGCGACAGGGCAGCAAACGAAAAAAACGTTGCGCTTTTCACTTGCCAAGGAAAAACAAGTTTGCTAGATTGGAAATAAGCGAATTGCGACGTTACTGAAGCGGGAACGCGGACGGTTCGTCGAAATGGCAGGTAGATCCGAGCAGCAAGCCTCCGATCTTGTCCTTGTAAAACCTGTTCTGGTCTTTCAGTTCCCACGAATTCTGGTTGCGGCATGTTCCCCTTGGTATATGGGAATTGCTTGCGCCGAAAAGCCTTCGAGGCCGGGCAATGGAATCGATCTTCGAAAGATCGTCGATTGTGTTGCGCAGATCTTTGACAATCTGATTGGACGCAAAAGTAAGTAATTTCGTCAGAAATTTTGAGTAATAAGCTGGGGCGAAAGAGCCTTATTGCTGCAGAAATGCAGGAATAGAGGCGAGTCTCAATGGTTCAAACGAGAGTTTGATCCCGGCTCAGAATCAACGCTGGCGGCGCGCTTAACACATGCAAGTCGAACGAGAAAGTGGAGCAATCCATGAGTACAGTGGCGCACGGGTGAGTAACACG
>JANXQZ010000399.1 GCA_025353235.1 Bryobacterales bacterium | reverse complement strand
CAGGTTTTTCAACAGCACCGGGGTTTCTTCGGCTTCGGTGTTCTTGAGGCCCTTCTTCTCCCAATCCGCGTCTTCGAGTTCGCGAAGATTGTATTTCATGGCGACTGGGCGCAGAACCGAGTCCGATTGCAGCAACTTGATCTGAGTGGCGATAAACTGGTCCGCGTCGTTGGTGGAAGATTGCACGGCCTCCGCGCCGAGCACGCCCGTGGGTACCCTGCGATCTATGTCGATGGTGGTGGTGGATTCGAAGATCGGCGTGATGCGCGACGAGACGATCACCGTGGCCATCACGCAGGTGGCGATGGCTGGCAGGATGCGCCAGCGGTAGCGCCGTACGGCCCACAGATACTGCGAGAGAGGGACCGCAGCCTCTTCCGGCTCAGCGTCCCAACCCTGGCGGATCGGCGGCGGCTGGATGGCCGGAACTCGATTGCTTACCGCCATACCAGTGCGGTGGCGCCGGCTGTGCTTCCGAAAAGAAGAAGTTTCTCGAGCGCCGCCATGCCCAGGCGTTTGCCCGTATTGTCGGGCACGTAGAGGATGTCGTTGGGCAGCAGAGAGACGTCCGAGCTTTGGCGCTTCATGATTTTTTGCAGCTCCACGGGCAATTCCAGGGGTGCTCCCGCCGCGTCCTTGCGATAGATGAAAGCTTCCTTGGCGGGAAACGGAGCGAGCCCTTCCGCGAGCGCAATCAGCTTCAGGACAGTGAAGTCGGCGGTATCGCGAAGAGGGAACGATCCCGGCCTTTTCACGTTGCCGACCACGAAGACTTTCGCGGCTTCCGGTACGCGGATGTCTTCGCCGCCGGTCAGCCTCAGGTTGGCTTCCGGCTTGGCGTCTTCCATCAGATCCTTGACGGAGATGCGGCGCGGAGGCTGGTCCGAGCGGGAGTAGCTGACGACGATCTCGCGGCCTGCCACTTCATTCAGACCTTCGGCGCGGGCGATGGCTTCGATGAGGGTCACCGGTCCCACGGCCTGAAAAGTGGTGGGCTTATGCACCGCGCCTACGACGCTGATCGGGTGGCTGAAATATTCCACCACGGTGACTTTGACCAGCGGCTCGACGAGAATTTCATCGCCCTTCAGCGCGGACGCAATCGCCTGTTCTACTTGGCGAGGCATGAGGCCACCGGTGGCGATCGGCTTTTTTAGCATCGGGAGAGTGATGGTGCCGTCGGCGTCCACGCGGATGGTGCGGGTAAGCTCAGGCGCATCGTAAACCGAGATGCCGATCAGGTCGTTAGGAGCAATGGGCTGAGCGGGAAGATTGGATACATCCACAGGCCGCACCACCTGGGCCGCGCACAGGCCAGCGAGCGCAAACAGCATTACGACAGACGACTTGAAGGACTCTGGATGCAATGGAGCGGCCTCGCGAGACTCTTAGTATACTTTGACCGTAGCGGGGTGGTGCTGCCACGAGCAGTAGAATCATTTATGGCGGCCACCGGAACTATGTATTGGCTAGGAATCGATGTCGGCACGGGCGGGACTCGCGCGCTCCTCGTAGATGCCGAGGGCCGGGTCCATCGCACGTTCACCGCGCTGCATGAAGAGATGCGCATGGAGCGTCCCCTGTGGGCAGAACAGCGCCCGGAAAATTGGTGGGATGCAGCTCAACTCGCAATACAAGGAGTTCTGTCCGGGTCGGGCGCCACCGGGAGAGATATTGCCGGCATCGGGCTAACCGGGCAGATGCACGGCCTGACGCTGCTCGACGAGCGCAATGAGGTAATTCGCCCGGCTCTCATCTGGTGCGATCAACGGAGCCAGCGCCAAGTGGACGGGATCAACGAAACCGTGGGGCGCGAAATGGTGCTGCGCTGCACGGCCAATCCTGTGCTGACCGGCTTCACGCTCCCCAAGCTGCTCTGGGTGCGCGACAACGAGCCCCGGTTCTTCGACCGCGTTCGCCATCTGCTGCTGCCTAAGGACTACCTTCGTTTTAAGTTGACGGGGGAGCACGCCACCGACGTCTCCGACGCTTCAGGCACAGCGCTCTTTGACGTGGTAAACCGTCGCTGGTCGTTCGAACTCGTGGATAAGCTCGAGCTGGACCGAAGCATCTTGCCGCGCCCGTTTGAATCGAACGCAATCGCGGGCCTGGTCTCCAAAGAAGCGGCGGCCAGCACCAGCTTGCAGCCTGGGACCCCTGTGGTAGCGGGCGCGGGAGATCAGGCCGCCAGCGCGGTGGGCAATGGAATCGTGCGCGAGGGGATTGTCTCCTGCACCATCGGCACGTCGGGCGTGGTGTTTGCCCACATGCGCGAACCTCGCTACGATCCGCTGGGGCGGGTGCATACGTTCTGCCACGCAGTGCCGGAAGCATGGCACGTGATGGGAGTCACTCAAGGCGCAGGCTTGAGCCTGCAGTGGTTTCGCAATCAGCTCGCCCCCGAATCGAGCTACGAAGCACTTACAGCAGAAGCCGCCATGTCGCCACCGGGATCGCAGGGTCTCTTCTGGCTGCCTTATTTGATGGGCGAACGCACTCCGCATCTGGACGCCAAGGCCCGCGGCGGATGGGTTGGCCTAACCGCGAGACACACTCGCGCCGATCTAGTGCGCGCGCTGCTCGAAGGCGTTTCATACAGCCAAAGGGACTGTCTTCAAATCGTGGAAGGCCTCGGCGTTCCCCTGGAATCCGTGCGACTTTCGGGCGGAGGAGCCCGGAGCGCGTTCTGGCGTCAGATGCTGGCCGATGTCTTCAACAAGCGCACGGTGATGCTGGATACGCAAGAAGGGTCGGCCTACGGCGCGGCGCTGCTGGCCATGGTGGGGACAGGCCAGTTCAGCTCGGTGGAAGAAGCCTGCGGTGCGGTGATTCACGAAGGGGAGTCGGTGTCGCCCCGCACGGACGCGGCCCAAATCTACGTGAAAGGCCATCGCACATATCAGGGCTTGTATAAGAAGCTCAAACCCTTTTTCGACGAACAGTAAGGCGGACTACAACCAGTGCGTTAAGATTCGATCAAAGAGTGGGGGCCGATTTGTCTTCCGCCGTAAATTGGAATTGTTGTGGCGCGACCATCTTGATGCGTCCAACTTTCGTGGCTCCCGGTTTGGCGTGCTTTCAAAAAACCGAGTCTTGTACCCCACACACTGGGCTTGCGGCAACATATTTCAATTTCAACAAGAATCTTGTCATTCGCTCTTGCCAAAGTACTAGAAGTGCGCCATCATAACAGAGGAGCAGCATCGCATCCGTCCAAAACGGAGGCCTGCTGGACCAGAGTCGGTTCTGGATGATTTCTGGAACCTGACTAGAGGGTTTTCCATCTGGTTAACAGGAGCGGAGTTTACACTTCCTCCCAATCCCTTGAAATTGGAAAAATCTACAACCGGTTGTAATACAATCGCGCGTAGACACGACCTTCGAGGCCGGGCAATGGAATCGATCTTCGAAAGATCGTCGATTGTGTTGCGCAGATCTTTGACAATCTGATTGGACGCAAAAGTAAGTAATTTCGTCAGAAATTTTGAGTAATAAGCTGGGGCGAAAGAGCCTTATTTCTGCAGAAATGCGGGAATAGAGGCGAGTCTCAATGGTTCAAACGAGAGTTTGATCCCGGCTCAGAATCAACGCTGGCGGCGCGCTTAACACATGCAAGTCGAACGAGAAAGTGGAGCAATCCATGAGTACAGTGGCGCACGGGTGAGTAACACG
>JANXQZ010000379.1 GCA_025353235.1 Bryobacterales bacterium | reverse complement strand
AAAAAGTGATCGTCACCACGATGCAGGCCATCTCGGGCGCTGGCTATCCAGGCGTTGCATCCATGGACATTGTCGCTAACGTGGTTCCGTTTATCGGCAACGAGGAAGAGAAGATGCAGGAGGAAACCCAGAAGATCCTGGGCGACTTCTTGGGCGACCGCATCCAGCCTCTGCCGACCAAGGTGAGCGCGCATTGCAATCGCGTTCCCGTGGTGGACGGGCACATGGTTGCCACGTCAGTAGAGTTTGAGCACAAGCCCACGGAATCCAACTTGATTCACGCGCTCGAAAGCTTTCGGGGGGTGCCTCAGGAGAAGAGCCTGCCAAGCGCGCCGGCTCAGCCGATTCAATATATGCGCGAGAAGGATCGTCCCCAGCCACGACGCGACGCCTCGCGCGATAACGGCATGGCCGTGTACGTTGGGCGCGTGCGCGAATGCCCGGCGCTTGACTTTAAGTTCATCGCGCTGGGGCACAACACGATTCGCGGAGCGGCGGGCGCGGCAGTCCTGAATGCGGAACTGATGCACTCGGAGGGGCTGCTCGATTCATGATCGTGATGAAGTTCGGCGGAACTTCCGTCGAATCCGCCGCAGCTATCGAGCGGGTTGCCGAGATCGTGAAGAGCCGGTTGGATCGCAAGCCTGTCGTCGTGGTTTCGGCGATGGGTAAGACTACCAATAAGCTGCTGGCTATAGCCCACGGTGCGATCAGCGGTGAGCGCGACCAAGCATTGGGTAAACTATTCGAATTGCGGGATTTTCACTTGCGCGAGTCCGGCATGGAGCGCACGGTGGAGCAGCATTTTCAGGAGTTGTCCGAGCTCATCAAAGGACTGTCGGTTCTCGGCGAACTCACCCCCCGCTCCATCGATGCTATCTCCAGTTTTGGCGAGCGCCTGTCTAGCTTGATCGTCACCAGCTTCTTCCAAAAACATGGCATACATGCCGTACATGTGGACGCTCGTAAGGTGATTGTTACTGACAATCGGCACACGCACGCCAATCCTCTGTATTCTGAAACGTACGCAAAGCTCGCTGAGACGGTCGTTCCACTTGCGCAGGACAGAGTCGTCGTGCTGGGCGGTTTTATCGCGGCCACAAACACAGGCATCGGCACGACGCTCGGACGCGGCGGTTCGGATTTTACTGCCGCGATTGTCGGCGCTGGGATCGGCGCGGAAGAGATTCAGATATGGACGGACGTGGATGGCATGCTTACCTGCGACCCAACCGTTTATCCTGGGGGTCACCGTGTGAAGCGGATTTCATTCGCCGAGGCTGCCGAGCTGGCTTACTTTGGCGCCAAGGTGCTGCATCCTGCCACTGTAATTCCGGCTATCGAGAAGAACATTCCGGTGTTGATTCTGAACTCGCGCCGCCCTCAAGTAGAGGGCACGCGCATCCTCTCGGCTTCTATCGCATCCACCAACATCGTCAAGTCGATCGCTTGCAAGAAGAAGGTCACGGTGCTGAATATCCGCTCTTTGCGAATGTTCCTAGCGCACGGGTTTCTGCGCCGGATCTTTGAGGTGTTTGATCGAAACGAGACTTCGGTGGATATGGTGTCTACGTCGGAGGTTACCGTTTCGGTAACGCTCGACGAGACGCAACGCTTAGCGGGAGTTCTGGCCGACCTCAGGGAATTCTCCGACGTCGACGTTCTTGAAGACCAATCAATTATCTGCCTGGTTGGTGAAAAAATCCCAATGACGGCAGGAGTGGGCGCGCGCATTTTTAAGGCGCTCGGGCCTATCAACGCCAGGATGGTTTCCGAAGGGGCTTCGTCGATGAATATAGGTTTTGTGGTCGATTCCAAAGATCTAACACAAGCTGTGCAATCGCTGCACGAAGAGTTTTTTACGGAACTGGATCCGGCGGTGTTCGGATGAAACTTGCCCTGGTCGGATACGGCAAGATGGGCCGCATGCTGGACCAATTAGCGCCGGAGTATGGGTTTGGAGTCTGTGCGCGACGCGATGTGGATCGTCCCGAATCTCTAAAGGGCGCGGACGTTGCGATCGAGTTTTCTCAACCCGGTGCGGTGATGGCCAACATAGCGTTGTGTTCCTCGCTGAGCATTCCAGTGGTGGTCGGGACCACTGGCTGGCTCGAACATTTGCCTGAAGCGCGGGCCTTGATTGAGCGCTACCAGTCGGCTCTGGTCTGGAGCCCCAATTTTTCCGTGGGTGTGAATGTGTTCACTCGTCTTGTCTCGGAGGCGGCGAAGTTGCTCCAGGATGAGGATGCGTATGGAGCTTGGGCTTGGGAGATTCATCACAGCACGAAGAAGGACGCACCCTCGGGAACTCTGTTGAAATTAGTGGATGGCATGAAAGCCGCTGGTTATAGCAAAGAGATCAGCATGAGTTCCAATCGCGCCGGAGCGCACCCGGGCACTCATGAGATTGGGTTCGATTCCGCCTCGGATACGATCACGCTGCGCCACACCGCTCGCGGACGGGAAGGGTTCGCGCGCGGCGCGTTGAAGGCTGCACAATGGATCGTAGGAAAGAAAGGGTTCTTCGAATTCAGCGACGTTTTGTTTGGAGGTTAAGTATGTTCACTGGGTGCGGGACAGCTCTTGTAACTCCGTTCCACAAGGATGGCTCGCTCGATGAGCCGACGCTCCGCGCGCTTGTGCAGCGTCAGATCGAGGCTGGCATCGACTTTCTGGTGCCGTGCGGGACGACAGGGGAAAGCCCCACCCTGACCCGTCGCGAGCATCTTCGCGTGGTTGAGATCACGCTGGAAGAGGCTCATGGGAAGGTGCCGGTTCTGGGCGGTGCCGGCGGCTACAACACGGCCGAAGTGATCGATTTGGCTCATGCCTTGAAGGGCCTGGGTTGCGACGGCATCCTCTCCGTAACGCCTTATTACAACAAGCCTACGCAGGAAGGTCTGTACCAGCATTACAAGGCGATTGCCTCGGCCGTGTCGCTGCCCATCATTGTTTATAGCGTGCAGGGACGCACCGGCGTCAACGTCGAGCCGCTGACTCTGAAGAGGCTGGCCGAGATCGACAACATAGTCGGGGTGAAAGAGGCGTCAGGGAATATGAGCCAAATGGCTTCGGTTATTCACCATGTTCCTTCGGGCTTTCTGGTTCTCTCTGGAGACGACGCGCTGACGATTCCGCTGATCGCACTGGGCGGTCGCGGCATCATCTCGGTGGTCTCGAACGAAATCCCAAAAGAGATGACGCAGCTAACGCGTTTTGCGCTCGGTAGCAGTTTTGAAGCCGCCCGCCAGTTGCAGCGCGAATTCCTTCCGTTGATAGAGATCAACTTCGTGGAAGCGAACCCAATCCCCGTGAAGGCCGCGATGGCTTTGATGGGATTGCTTGAGCCTGTTTGGCGTTTGCCCATGGTGCCGCCTACCGAGGCGAGTTTGGCGAAAATCGAGCAGGTGCTGGAGACGCTGGGTCTGCTGGCAGGCCAGGGCGTGCATGCAGGCTGAGATCGAGGGCCTGTTTGACAACAAACCGGACGCATACACTGCTGAACACTTCCGACAGTTCGATGAGTTTAAGCGGGCGCTGAATGAAGGCCGAGTTCGCGCCGCTGAGCCGGACCCTTCCGCGAAGACTGGGTGGCGGGTGAACGCCTGGGTTAAGAAGGGGATCCTTCTCGGCTTCCGCATGGGCACTGTGATCGACATGTCGGTGGATCCTGTGCGGCAACCGTTTCTTGATAAGTCAACTTATCCAGTGAAGCTGTTTGGTGTGTCCGACGGCGTGCGTATCGTGCCGGGCGGTTCGAGTATTCGGGATGGCTGCTACATCGGCAAGGGTGTGACCTGCATGCCTCCGATGTACGTCAATGTTGGGGCATATGTCGGAGACGGCACGATGGTGGATTCCCACGCGCTGATTGGGAGCTGCGCTCAGATTGGAATGAACTGCCACATTTCGGCGGCCTCGCAAATCGGAGGAGTGCTGGAACCGGTGGGCGCGCTGCCAGTGATCATTGAAGATGACGTGCTGGTAGGCGGGAACTGCGGCGTGTACGAGGGGACCGTGGTGAAGAAGCGGGCGGTGCTTGGGACGGGTACGATCCTGAACCGCTCCACGCCGGTTTATGATTTGGTGCGTGGTGAGATTTATGCGGCGACGGATGAGGAGCCGCTGATCATTCCGGAAGAAGCGGTGGTAGTGTCTGGCTCGCGCGCGATTACGAAGGGAGTGGGTCGGGATTGGGGCATTTCGCTGTACACCCCGATTATCGTGAAATATCGGGATTCCAAGACGGATACAAAGATTCGCCTTGAAGATCTGTTGAGGTGAGTGGCTTGAGTTGATGGCGGTGGCTGAGAAACTGATATGCTGGCGCTTGGCTCTGGCCTTCGAATGGGATTCACGAAAAGAAAGGACGAACGAACGGAAGCATGGCACCAGTTTTGCTGAGGCGCGCACAGTATTCGATGATAGCCTCGCGAAAATATTCCACGACAGTGGTCATTCCGATGTGGAAGTGCGAGAAATAATCATAGGACACTCGTTGACTGGAAGGCTCCTGCTGGTGAGCTTCACAGAACGGGTGCCCGACCACGTGCGAATTATTAGTGCACGCGAAGCAACGAAGACGGAGCAGAAAGACTATGAAGAAGCCAGCTAAGGACAGTTCAACTGGGCGAAGTCCTGGCCTCGAGTTTGAATACCGCCTCGACTACTCAAAAGCGAAGCCGAATCGTTTCGCAGGCCGACCGCGAGTAGAACCACTAGTCATCGTGTTGGCAGCGGATGTGGCGAAAGTCTTCAACGACGGCGAGTCCGTCAATGCAGTTCTCCGTGCAATTATGAAAGCGCTACCACCCAACAGCTGATTGTTCGGTCATATCATCCCGTCGCTAGCACATCCTCAAATTGAGCGATTCCTGTCAAGGTGTAGAGCCGTTTGATGAATCGGGCCTTCAGTTCCCCATCGCTGATCAAATGGGCCATTGAACAAGTCTCGACTGAGGGGAATTCGAGCGTATGGGTTTTCGTAGACGTAAACTCGAACGCGACGCAAATCGTCACTGTCCGGCAAGCTTCCCCAGACAGCCAAATCTTTCATACTCGTGGTCATTCGCCCAAGGGCAGATTGCCGCTTCTTGATTTCGAGGCGTATAACGTTTTCGCTCAAGGGATAGGTCCCAACCACGACGATAGTGCTGAAGGTCGTGTTCCACGGCTCTTTTCTTGCCCCGTTCACCATCTTTCCGCCACTAAGGAAAACATTCGCGCTCGCATGACCGTTGCGCTCAACCTGAAGCGGCAATTTGAATCCCAGACTCCCGAGCATTGCCCCATAAATGGCCCAAGAATCAAGGTTTACAAACTCTTCACTTAAGTTGGCCAAAACTAGCGAGCACGGGAACTCCTTGTATTCTTTGAATTGTTCCTTAGCTTCACTTATCTTGGCTTCGATTGCTTTGTACGGTTTGTAAGTCCCATATCCCGCATCCGCTGGGGTTGCGTCGAACTCCTTAACCTCAAAAAACAATGTGGAGCCATGGCCTAGTTACCCGAGCATGAAGGCTGTTCTGCAATATGATGGCGGAAGGGGTGGGATTTGAACCCACGAACGGCTTTCACCGTTGGCGGTTTTCAAGACCGCTGCCATCAACCGCTCGGCCACCCTTCCGTTACTATAATGATGCCATAAATGAGTCCCGACATGATGAGTAAGCCTACTCGCAGAACGCTCTTGCGTAGCGCCGCACTTCCATTTGCTTTAGATTTGGCAGGTGCAGGCCAAGAGGCCACGAGAGATTACGACGAATCGAAAGCGCGGCGATATTCATTGCCGGACCCTTTGACAATGTTCAATGGCAAGCGTGTAACCACTCCGGCGGACTGGGTGAAAAATCGCCGTCCTGAGATTTTGCGAACATTTGAAACCGAAGTGTATGGACGTTGCCCAGGGCGACCGAAGGACATGAGCTTCGAGGTGACCTCGGTGGACCGAAACGCGTTGGCTGGCAATGCCGAGCGCAAACTGGTTACAGTCTGGTTTAGCAAACAGAAAAATAACCCATCAATGGACCTCCTGATCTACTTGCCGAAGAAACGTTCCAGCGCCGCACCCATCTTCGTCGGCGTGAATTTTCGAGGCAATCAAACGGTCAGTCGCGATCCTGGAATTCCCGTGACTACGAAGTGGGTCTATGACGGCCGCAATGGGAATCATCGGGCGACGGAAGCCACTCGAGGCACGCAGGCGAATCAATGGCCTGTGGAGCGGATTCTTGAACGGGGGTACGGTCTCGCTACTTTTTACGCTGGCGACGTTTCACCGGATTTCGAGGGCGGTTTCGAGCTTGGCGTAGAGCCGCTGTTTTACCGGCCTGGGCAGACGAAGCGAGATCCGGACGAATGGGGTGCGCTCGGTGCGTGGGCTTGGGGCCTGAGCCGCGCTTTGGATTATTTTGAGACGGACAAGGACATCGATCATGGCCGCGTGGCGGTGATCGGGCATTCGCGCATGGGCAAAACCGCACTTTGGGCGGGAGCGCGAGATCCCCGATTCGCGATGATAGTTTCTAACTGCTCGGGAGCCGGTGGGGCGACTCTGGCGCGGCGGAGGTTCGGCGAGTCCGTGAAGGACCTGAATACCAAGTTCCCGTGGTGGTTTTGCGAGAACTATCGCAAGTACTCAGACAACGAGGATGCGTTGCCCGTGGACACTCATGAATTGCTGGCGCTGTGCGC
>JANXQZ010000369.1 GCA_025353235.1 Bryobacterales bacterium | reverse complement strand
CAGCCCCGATGGTACTGCACGCGCAAGTGTGTGGGAGAGTAGGAAGTCGCCCGATTCAAGAAGAAAAGCCCCGGCCCTGCAAAGGTTCCCGGGGCTTTTTGCTTTCTACAAAGCCCAATTAACAGCATTAGCGTAGGACGGCAGGAGTTTCATATGGTAGTATATGCCCCGAGGATCTACTCGTGATATCTACAAGAGCGGAGTGGCGGATCGTGAAAGCAAAGTATGGCGTCCCTGACGGCGTCTGCAGCTTCAGCATGGGTGAGCGGTTCGAATCGTGGAACAAGAAGCTAGCCGTTGCTACGACCGCGAAGGATCAGAAAGCCAGACTGGCCGCAGTCGAGGGCCTGCTGAAAGATTTGAAAACGTATGAAGCGGCGTTGAAATCCGCCAAGCCCGCCAAGTTCAAAGGCAAGACGCCATCGGAACAAGCCAAAAGCCTGAAAGACACCGAAAACGCGGTTCATACAGAGACCACCACGTATCAGAATCTTCGAAGCGGCATAGAAGCTTTGGCGAATCCGCTAGGGACACTGAAGACGAACCTTGGTGCCGCAAAAAACAAATTGAATAGTATCCAGAAGACGGATTTGCAGGGTTTGAAGGATTTCTACTCCGACGAATATCGCAATATTGTCGGGAAGTACGTCAAAATGGCCTTGGCGCAGAAGCCGGCCGGCAAGCTGAAGACCGCGTTGGATGCTTACGTAACGGCCGGCGAGATGATCGATCACTTGGTCGACAATACGGCGAACACCGATCTGCCGGGGATCGCAAAGATTTACGCCGCCTGCAAAATGGGCATCGAAGGCTTGTCGATCGAAATGGGATAATATCTGCGACTACGGTCAAGGTTGTAATTTTTGCTGTCTTGAATAGGTCCGCGCTATGATTACCCGATTTTGTGCTCTCTTCCTACTGCTAGTTGGCACATTTGCCGCCCAAACAACCCGCTGGCCTGAGGCGAAAGCCAACGCTTGGTACCAAGCGCAACCCTGGCTGGCGGGAAGCAATTACATCCCGGCCACCGCAATCAACGAACTGGAAATGTGGCAGGCCGACACCTTCGATCCCAAGCGGATCGACCTGGAATTGGGATGGGCCGAAAACATCGGCTTGAACACCATGCGCGTGTTTCTGCACGATCTTCCGTGGCAGCAGGACGCTCCTGGATTCCGGAAGCGGATCGATGCTTTTCTCCAGATTGCTTCGAAACATCACATTCGCCCGATGTTTGTGCTGTTTGATTCGTGCTGGGATCCGTTTCCAGAATCCGGCAAGCAACGCGCGCCCAAACCTGGCGTCCATAACTCCGGATGGGTGCAAAGTCCGGGTGCGAAGGCTCTGCAGGATGCATCTCAGTACCCCCGTCTTGAGCGCTATGTGAAGGGCGTGGTTCAAGCCTTCGCAAACGACAAGCGGGTGCTCGCTTGGGACCTGTGGAACGAGCCTGACAATTTGAATGGCTCCAGCTATGGCAGCCAGGAACCGGGGAATAAGGCGGAGTTGGTGCTAGCGCTGTTGCCGCGAGTATATGCTTGGGCGCGCTCCGCTAATCCGACTCAGCCGCTGACAACGGGAGTGTGGAAGGGTGACTGGTCGTCGCCAGAAAAGCTCAGTCCGATGGAAAAAGTGCAACTGGAACAATCTGACGTTACGTCGTTCCACAACTACGATCAACCCGCCGAGTTTGAAAAGCGCGTTCGCTGGCTGCAGGCTTATCATCGCCCGATTCTCTGCACCGAATACATGGCGCGCGGCAACAAGAGCACATTTGAAGGTACGCTGCCGGTCGCCAGGAAGTACGATGTGGCCGCTTACAACTGGGG
>JANXQZ010000362.1 GCA_025353235.1 Bryobacterales bacterium | reverse complement strand
ACGGTGAAGCTGTGGCAGGCGGGAACCGGCACGCTCCTGCGCACCCTCTCCGGGCATTCCAGCTTCGTCCATTCGGTGGCGTGGAGTCCCGATGGACTGTCGCTCGCGTCCGCCAGCGCTGACAGCACGGTGAAGCTGTGGCAGGCGGGAAGCGGCACGCTCCCGCGCACCCTGTCCGGTCATTCAGGCTTGGTCCGTTCGGTGGCGTGGAGTCCCGATGGACAGACCCTTGCCTCCAGCGGTCCCGAGATCATCCTCTGGGATGTGGGAACTGGAAACATAGAATCCATCACCGCTACCTTCGCTGGAAACGAGTGGGTAACGTTCAATCCAAAAAATCTGCTCTATTCCTCCTCTCTCCAAGGCGATGAACAGGCTTCCCTACGCTTCGACAATCGGCTGCGCCCCGTGTTTCCTATTTCGCGTCCCCGCTATCGCGCCGCACTTCAGCGAGCTGATGTGCGGCGGCACCTGACCGAGTCACGGCCTGATATAAAACCGGACCTGCTCTACATTGCAGACGATATCTGGAACGAGAGCAAACCCTGGATGGGCTCCATCGCCCTGCTCTACTCCGTCGGGGTTGCCTTTACGCTGGTTCTGTATCGCCGGGCAGATCCCGCGGCCATCGCCCGGCGCTTCTTCAAGAGAGCCGGATTCAAGATCGTGCAGATCGATCCGCACCTGCTCCATCTTTCGCCCGGCGACCAACGGCCGCCTGCATACGCCCTCATCTGGACTGCCCGAGGGCGAACCCTTGCCGAGGCCATTACACGACATCGCGGCTCGGGTTCCGGGCCATTTAGAATCTACCTCGTTTATCGTGATCACCCCCCTTCCTCCGATGACAGCCAGCATCTTCGGAAAGTGCTGAACAGCGAAGTGGTTCCGCTCTCCGCCAAAAGCCTGGACGAAGCGATCTTCAACAAGGACTGCGCAGGAGACTTGGGAGAGCTGGAACGGCCGTTCGTGGTCCTCACCGATCCGTACGACAGAAGCAACCCCGCCGATAACCAAGTCCTGTTCTATGGACGTCAGGCGATGCTGGAGGAGATGCCGGCCGCCTTGCTGCAAGGCCGCCACACCAGTGTTCTTGGACTGCGCAGGATTGGCAAGACTTCGGTGGTGAAACAGCTTGAGGATCGCCTATCGTCCGTTCCGTATGTCTCGTTTGAAGTCTATGAGAACGATCGCGCCGATCAGCTGTTTCAACGGATCCTGACTGAGTTGCAGACATCCTTGCGCAAACACGGCGTGAAACGATTGCCCAAGGTGAAGCCGATCTCAACCGATGCGGCCTTCCGGGATCAGTTCCTGGCCGCGTATTCTCTTTGGGAAAAGGCCGGATCCCGCCAGCCGGTGATCCTCATTCTAGACGAAGCGGAAAGGCTCTTTCCCGATCGCACCAACCCCTCCAAGGAGCCCGCGCTCATCGAGACAGCGCGCTTTTTCCGGGTGCTCCGAGCGCTCGCCCAGAAACGAAAGTGCCTGACCCTGTGTGTCACCGCCTACCGGCCCAACTTGAACCGCTGGAATCAACTCACTCCCAACGCTGGTGAAAACGCCATGTTCCAGCAATTCCGTGAGTGTTACCTAGGGCCGCTGGAGCGGGCGGACATGGAAGCCATGGTTCGGGAGATTGGCTTGTGGAGAGACATCCAATGGGAGCCCGAAGCGCTCAGCGCGGTGTATCATTACACGGGTGGCCATCCGCAACTGACGTTGTTTTTCGCCAGCGATACCTGCCGGCACGGGGCCTTGAAGAACATCACGGCGGCGGAAGTCCATCGCGTGGCCAATGAGGTCTGCGCGCATTTCCACACGCATAGAATAACGGCTCTGTTCAAGGAGTCAGTGTGGGACGTGCTGCAGGAGGAAGAACGGAGCGTGCTGCTGAATATCGTCCAGAAGAAAGATGGAGCCTTCACCTCCGAGCAATCCACCGCGCTCGGAAGCCTCGATCATTTCGGCGTCATTCGGCAGGAAGATGGCCGGTTCATCGTGGGCTCAGCGTTGTTCGAGACCTGGTTGAAGACCTATGCCGGATGATTTGAATCCGTATAGCTGCGTCCGGCCCGGCAACTTGTTTACCGGCTATGACAAGGTGCGCCGGTCTATTGTCGCGGGCGTGCTGAATGACCGCTCGTATGCTGTCATTGGCGGCCATCGCTGCGGAAAGACGTCGCTGCTGCTGCAGCTCTGCGAAGATCTGAGCCATGCTAAACATGAGCACTTCCGCATATTACCCAAGCTGCTCAATATCAAAGATCTGAAGCCCCGGTCTGAGCAGGAATTTTTCTCCGCGATCTACGTCCAGGTAACCGATGGTTTGCCGGGATTGAAGCCACTACCGGCCGATTCGGATTTTTATCACAACCAATTCCTTCCAGCGTTGAAGCGGACCGCTCCCGCTATGCAGAAAAAACATGGACCCAATTGGCTGGCGGTGCTCCTGATCGATGAGTTGGATGCCGCGGCTACAACATTGCCGGACAGCCGTTCATTCGAACTGCTCCGCAATCTGATTATGACCAGCGCCTATGCGCGGCACTTCCGCGTGGTGGCATCGGGCGTTGCCGGACTCACGCGCCTGACAGCCGGCGAGGGGTCAGTTCTCAGCAATCTGGAGGGGCATTATTTGAGGGTGCTTTCCCCTGACCAGGCGCGCAAACTCATATCCGCGAACTTCAACCTTACGCCTGACCTCGAAGCTCGAGTTTTGGAGCTGACTGGCGGACATCCCTATCTGCTGCAAGCGCTTCTGGGAGCATTGTGGGACCTGCGCGAGGATCGACCGACGGAAGCCCACGTGATGCGCGCCGCTCAGAAAGTGATTAGCGACCGCTTCGGCACATTCCGGCAATGGCTGACCGGTTTTGGAGAGAGCGGATGTGCTGTGTATCAAGCGCTCGCGGAAACGGGAGGCACACTCACGGTGGAGGCGCTGCAGCGCAAGCTGCGGCTGCGCCCCGGTGTTGTCCCGGAGGCTTTGCATGTGCTGAGATTTCACGGAGCAATCGACGATGACAATC
The DNA here is from genome assembly GCA_025353235.1 of Bryobacterales bacterium. Taxonomy (GTDB): domain Bacteria; phylum Acidobacteriota; class Terriglobia; order Bryobacterales; family Bryobacteraceae; genus JANXQZ01. The sequence goes on along the minus strand of JANXQZ010000362.1, from coordinate 3,401 downwards.
CGGCCCAGCCCCGCATTGCGGCTCGGATTCTCCGGGACTGGTTTCAGGCGGAATATAGCAATGAAAAGAGCGCGCTGCCTGAAGAGAACCCAGCCAAGGATCGCTCTAAGAGCGTCTTCGTCGTGCATGGCCGTAACAGCAGGATCCGCACCTCGATGTTCTCTTTTCTTCGGTCCATTGGATTGAAACCTCTCGAATGGACGGAGATCAAAGAGAAGGCGGAGAGCCTGAGCCCGTATATAGGCGACATCCTGGAAGCGGGTTTCGCAGAGGCGCAAGCCGTCGTGGTTCTTTTAACGGGGGACGACGAGGCGCGTTTGCGCGAGGAATTCCGCAGCCCTCACGATGCGCGCGACGAGGTGGAATTGAGACCGCAGCCGCGGCCCAATGTGCTGTTTGAAGCCGGTATGGCGATGGCGAAATTTCCCAAAGCTACTGTGCTGGTGCAAGTTGGAGAGATTCGGGGAATCAGCGACATTTTCGGACGACACCTCTTGCGCATGGATGATTCACTAGCGCGGCGAAAGGAACTCGCGAGCAGTCTAAAGAGGGCGGGCTGTGCCGTGGATATAGAGAGCCAAACCGATTGGCAAACGGCGGGGACCTTCAACACTTCACGAGTCTAACGGTTTTTACTTGGGAAACGCGGGGTGCTGGCAAACTTGTTCAGCCTGCCAGAGGTGCCGCCGATCGTGAGCAGTCAATAGAGCAAAACGTGCGCCCAGGGGCATTCTGACCAAAGCTCTCAATACAGCAGGCAGCGCGGGCAGGCTCGTTTTCACCCTGCGCATATCCAGCCCGACTGACTCCTCCGCAAGTTGTCGCACTTCCGCGTTAATTCGACGATATTCCGCAATCGTCCGCGCCAAGTCGGCTTCGGGCGGAGGCAGATAAGCTGCAGGGGCCTTGAATTTTCGCGTTACGGGCGGCTCCATGCTGGCGATGAATTTCCGACTGATGAAGCCGTACGTAAATGGACCGGCTCCCGTGAGGCCCCGAGACCGGCCGACACGAGCGCCCTCCCGCAGCGGGGCAAGATCAAGCCCGTTTACAACGTTGAGGTGAGTTATGCACTCGGCGATAGACCAGCGGCCAGGCTCAGCGCGCCAGTTGAACTGCTCGTGCGACAGCCCGCTAACAAGCGCTTTGGCCCGGCTCGCATTGGCTTCGATCTCGACAATTAGTTCCATTAGGGAGTCAGAAATTTGCCCGCCATTTTCTCCCACAAAGGCCAGTCGTGGTAAGCGCCGTCGCCCCACACATCCAGCCAATGCGGGATTCCTTTGCCGTTCATAATAGCATCCATTTGGAGATTCGCCCCCAGGCAAATATCGTGCTCCCCAGCGGCCAGTACCAGCCTCTGTTGTCGGATCCGGTCGAGGAGCCAGGAATCGCTCATGTGCGGCAAAAAATCAGGGGGACAATTGAAGTAGCAATTATCGTCATAGTAGCCATTCACGAATTGGTGGATGTCAAAAGCTCCGCTCATGTTCACGGCATCCGTGACCAAATCGGGATGGCGCAGGGCGAAGTTGAGCGTGTGATACCCGCCGAAGCTGCATCCCGTGGCGATCAGCTTGGGCGACCAGTTTCGCCACTTAATCATGGGCACCACCTCGTCGGCCAGATAGCGATCATAATCGTTGTGGCGCATGGCGCGGTACTTGGGGTGAACCCGGCGGTTATACCAGCTCTCGCTATCGACGCTGTCCACGCAATAAGCCTGCAACTGACCACTCTCCAAGCGCCCTTCAATTGCACGGATCATGCCCCGGTCTTCGTACTCGTAGAAGCGGCCCATGGAGGTTGGAAACACGATCATGGGCGTCCCGCCATGGCCGTATATGTTCATTTCCATGTCGCGTTGCAGGGCGGGACTGTACCACTTATGATATTCGCGGTGCATTGTAAACGTTCAGTATAAGACGGGCAGTTAGATCGGGCGCTTCCATTGGTATGAAATGAGAAACGTCGGCGAGTCGCTCGTCGGTCGCCTGTTTGAAACGGGATGCGAGGTCGCCGGCGGTTGGGGATCCGTCGAACCGTCCATACGTGTACGGAGAACTTGACCGGACGATGTGGACCGGTATGTCAATGGTTGCGATCTCAGGATATATGTTCGCGTCGCTAGCCCCGCTGTTGCCGTAAATGGCTGCTTCAATCTCCGGAGGACATGCGAGGGCCGATCCGGAAAGGGCATGATCGCAGTAGTCTCGAAGCACAGCGCGATCCCAGGTTTGAAAAGGGGGACGATCCTTGAACCGCTCGTACATTTCATCGGGGGACGCCCATTCGTTGCGGCGTCGAGCCACAAAATCGAGCGGCTCACTTGGCCTGCCATAAGCCTCTGGCGGCAGAATCACAGGATCGAGCAAGACGAGCGCGGAAAAGGCCGCTGGGTTTGCGGCTGCGGCCAACGTGATTGCGTGGCCTCCCATTGAGTGGCCGACGCCGATCGCGTTTTGCAATCCAAGCTGGCTCGTAAGCTCGGCGAGATCTTCGCCAAAGGGTCTCCAGGAGTACGGCGGTGCCGGTTTGCCGCTGCGCCCGTGCCAGCGAAAATCCAAAGCCACGCAGCGGATCCCATCCAGCCGGGCTACGATTTGGTCCCAACAGCGGGCGTGGAATCCTGTTGCATGACACAACAGCACCGCCGGTTCGGAGCCTGCCCGATCGTAGACCGCTATCTCAACTCCACGAACTGAATGGGTGGTCAAGCACGTTTACCGGCGCTGGCCGGCTTTGGAGAGTTGGCGGCGGCTTCCATCGCAGCGGGCACGATGGCCGGAGCAACCACTTCCTCGCTCTGTTTCCCGAGGCCCAACGCTTTCCGGACCGCCTTGTCAATGTGGTCGCGCACATCCGGATGGTCCTTCAGGAACTGACGCGCGTTCTCCCGTCCTTGTCCGATGCGTTCGCCGTTGTAGCTGTACCAGGAGCCGCTCTTATCGACGATGTTATGCGCCGAGCCAAGATCGATCAGGTCGCCCTCTTTTGAGATCCCCTCGCCGTAGATGATGTCAAACTCGGCCTCGCGGAAAGGTGCGGCCACTTTGTTCTTCACAATTTTTACCTTGGTACGGTTGCCCGTGACGACATCGCCGTCCTTGATGGCAGCCACGCGGCGAATGTCGGCGCGGATTGAAGAATAAAACTTCAGCGCCCGCCCGCCAGTGGTGGTTTCGGGATTGCCGAACATGATCCCGATCTTTTCGCGGATTTGATTGATGAAAATTAGGCAGGTATTCGATTTTGAAACGTTGCCGGTCAGCTTGCGCATGGCCTGCGACATTAAACGAGCCTGCACGCCCATGTGGCTGTCACCCATTTCGCCGTCAAGTTCCGCTTTGGGAACTAGCGCCGCCACCGAATCGACCACCAGCACGTCGATGGAGCCGGAC
>JANXQZ010000336.1 GCA_025353235.1 Bryobacterales bacterium | reverse complement strand
GGATCGGGCGCGGTGGGCCGGTATCTTACCGACAGCGTAGGCTACGGGCTGAGCGCGCATATCCCTGCGCTCGATAATCTTCCGCGCCACAACTCCGATGGCATCGGCGGAATGCATGTCTACATTCCGTGGTGGTTGTGGGACAAGAAGAATAAAGATTTTCCGCGCGGGTATCACGTTGAAATCGGCGGCGGATTTTTCATGCCGCAGATTGGTGCTTTTCACGGGGAGTGCCGCCGACATGAGGGCTATGGCTCTTCGCTCAAAGAGACGATCCGCGAGCGGTATGGAAGCTACGTTCACTTGGCCGGTCGAGGCGAACAGATCCCGAACGAAGGTACTTTCTGCGATATCGATCCAGATGTAGTTGACCAATGGGGAATCCCGGTGCTTCAATTCCACTTTCAATGGACAGACAACGAGCTGAAGCAAGCGCGGCACATGCATGAGACGTTCCAGGCCATTTTGGAAACGATGGGCGGGAAGATCGTTGGTCCACCGCCGCCGACCACGGAAGGCGAAGGGATCTCACTTGGCGGGGAGATCATTCACGAGCTCGGCACGATTCGCATGGGCAGCGATCCGGCTTCATCGGTGCTCAATAAGTATTGCCAAGCTCATGAAGTGAAAAATCTGTTTGTGGCCGATGCTGCTCCGTTTGTAAGCAATCCAGATAAAAATCCTACGTTGACGATCACGGCCCTGGCGTGGCGCACAGCCGAATACCTGGCCGAGGAAATGAGGAAAGGCAATGTCTGAGCTATCAAGACGCGAGTTGCTGCGCGGGGCTGCTTTAGGTGTGCTCGCGGGCGCGTTGCCAGTGGAAGCAGCGCAGCATGTCCATACCATGGCGGCTGAGGACAAGGTCGCTACCGGGATTTATAAACCGAAGGCGTTTAACGACCATGAATATCTAACGTTGCAGAAGCTGGCCGACTACATTATTCCGGGCGCGATGCAGGCTGGCGCGCCCGCGTTTATCGATTTGCTCTCAAGCCAGAATCCAGAGTTGGCGGCGATCTACACGGGCGGACTGAGCTGGCTGGATCGGCGGATGGAAGCTCGCTACTCTGCCAGCTTTATCGCAGCCAAGCCGGACCAGCAGACCGCGATGCTGGATCTGATCGCATACGTGAAAAACGAGTCTCCTGAGTTAGGACCCGGAATTCGGTTCTTTGATTGGGCGCGCAAGATGGTTGTGGACGCCTACTACACGAGCCCCGTGGGCATCAAGGATCTGGGATATATGGGGAACACGGCGGTGGCGAAATTTGAGGTGCCCAAGGAAGCGGTCGAGTACGCGTTGAAGCGCAGCCCGGTGTAGTTTCAGTGCTCCGCCTGGCAGTCGCGTTGCTGGTCTGTCTTTCGGTTCGAGCCGCTGATCCCGTTCCATTCAGCCATAAACGGCACGCGCCTCTGAAGCTCGATTGCGTGTACTGCCACGCCACTGCGAAGACCGGCGAACGCGCCAGCTACCCGAAGTCGTCAGTCTGCAAGACGTGCCATGTCGACAAGGCCACGGCGCTTGCAAAAACGGATAGAATCGAGCCGGAGACTTCCGTCTACATGCTTGCCGAGTTCGCCTACTTCAGCCACGCAAAACACACTGGAGCAAAAATCGCTTGCCAGAAATGCCATGGCGAAGTATGGACGATGGAGGAGGTGACACAGGTGCTCCCTATGACCATGAAGGCCTGCGTAAGTTGTCACCGGGCCAGTCATGCGCCAACGGCTTGCAACAAGTGTCATGAGCTAGGGCAATGAAGATGCATTCGGGCATTCTGGCCGACTCGCCGGAATTTAAAGCGAATTACCAAACGAATCTCGCCGCAGTCGAAAGGCTGCATTCCGAGCTGGCAAAATCGATGCAAGGCGGCGGACCGAAGTACGTCGAGCGCCATTTGGAACGCGGCAAGCTTCTGCCTCGCGACCGGATAGAACTGCTACTCGACGAAGGCTCCTACTTCCTTGAGATTGCACCCCTGGCCGGCATCGGAATGGATGATGAGTTTCCGGGCGCCCGAGTAATCGGTGGTGTGGGCGTTGTCTCAGGACGCGAGTGCATGATCGTGGCGAACGAGGCTACCGCGCGGGGTGGGTCCACTGGCGAGGCTGGACTTTGGAAGAACACGCGGCTCGCGGAGATCTCGCTGCAGAATGCTTTGCCCACCATTCTACTGGTGGAATCCGCTGGTGCCGATCTGCCCGTGCAGAGCAAGATCTTCGTCCCGGGCGGACGCGGCTTTCGCGAAATCACGCGACGGTCCAAGGAACGGATTCCCACTATTGCGGTCGTCTTCGGCAGTTCTACGGCGGGCGGCGCATATCTGCCGGGGATGTCCGATTACGTGGTCATGGTGAAACGTCAAGCGCGGGTGTTTCTGGCGGGACCTCCTCTGGTCAAAATGGCGACCGGCGAAGTGGTGGATGAAGAGTCGCTGGGCGGGGCCGAGATGCATGCGCGCCAGTCGGGCCTCGCTGATTTTCTGGCCGAGGATGAGGCGGATGGCATCCGTATCGCGCGCGAGATTGTGACGCATTTCAATTTGCCCAAGCCGCACGTTCCGATGCGCGATTTCAGGGAGCCGGCGTACGATCCAGGCGAACTGCTGGGCATCGCTTCGGCTGATCCGCGAGTGCCGTTCGAGGCTGGCGAGGTGATTGCTCGCATTGTGGATGGCTCCGATTTCCTGGAATTCAAGGCTGGGTACGGCGTTACTCTCGTGACTGGATTCGCGCACATTCACGGCTTCTCGGTTGGCATTCTTGCGAACAACGGCGTGCTGATGTCTGATTCATCAGGGAAGGGCGCGCAGTTCATCGCACTCTGCAATCAACAGAATATTCCGCTTGTTTTTCTTCAAAACATTACAGGGTTCATGGTGGGGAGGACGTACGAGCAAGAAGGCATCATCCGCAATGGCGCGAAGCTGATCAACGCGGTCTCCAACTCCACCGTGCCCGCGATCACGATCATGATCGGCGGTTCATACGGCGCGGGAAATTATGCGATGTGCGGGCGAGCC
>JANXQZ010000317.1 GCA_025353235.1 Bryobacterales bacterium | reverse complement strand
TCGGCAAGCTCGGCGGCGCGAAAGGCGGCAAGGCCCGCGCCGCTAAGCTGTCAAAGCGCAAGCTGAAAGAGATAGGGAAAAAAGGCGCGGAGGCGCGGTGGGGGAAGAAGTAGATGCCAGAGTTTGACTGGGTTACTGCGCGCTCCAAATGTTCCCTAGCAGCGGTGTTTGAAAAACTAAAACTCGGGGTGGAGCACGATGTAGAGATCCGCCACGCGATCCTAGGAGAGAGACTCGGCTTTCATTTCATAGCGGACGGTGGCAGCTTTTCGGTGTCTCTTTCCGGCCCTGCCCTGAATCACGTGGTGAAATTCAAGATCGTATCAAAGGAAATCATCGTATCGATGGACGATACGCCTTTCCTGCACGGCAGCGTTGCGCTTAGTGACGATGGCCTATGCAAGATCCGCGCGGCGGAGGAAGGATTAGAGTTGGAGTTTTGGCAATTCCGCAAGCGGGCTCTCGATCAGCTTTTTTTTGACTTTTCAAACTGACCCACTACCGGAACTTTGGGGAATGGCTTGCCAGGACCGAGCCAACCCCGGCGTCCAACTTTGACGCGCATTTCCGGCTAGTCGCGATTCATCCCTTCGCCGACGGCAACGGACGCACGGCCAGGCTGTTGATGAACCTGCTTTTGCTCAGAGGGAAATACCCGCCCATGGCCATCCGGCCGGAAGATCGAAAAACGTACCTTGACACGCTGGAGCATGCTTCGCTGCAGGCGGACCTCGAACCGTTCCAGATTTTTATGCACCAGCGGCTGGACGCCACATTGGGGGAGTACTTGAGCGTCTTACACGACGCGCCTGGCTAGTTGTTTACGCCAGACGCGAGAAATCCGCCATCTACCGCGATACACTGCCCCGTAATGAAGCTCGCGGCGTCCGACGCCAGCAACACTGCGGCACCGACCAACTCTTCCGCTTTCCCGAACCGGCCCATGGGCGTCCGCATCAGAAACTCGCGGCCTCTATCGGTGCCGGTCAGCAGCGCCGCGTTCAGGTCGGTCAGGAATACGCCGGGCGCAATCGCGTTCACGTTGATGCCAAGTTTCGCCCACTCGATCGCCAAGCTCTTCGTGAGCGACAGCACCGCGGATTTGGACGCCGCATACGCAGCCACTTCAAACAGCGATACAAACGAACTCAAAGACGCGATGTTGACCACGCGCCCCCGTTTATGCGCTGCAAGTGGTACGTGAAAGGACTGGCAGGAACGCAGCATCCCCGTCAAGTTGGTATCCATCAGGCTGTTCCAGTCCGCCTCGGAAACGTCCACCGTGGGCTTTCGAAAAGTGCGGCCAGCGGCGTTGACGAGAATGTCCACCTGACCGAACTCCTTCACCACCGCATCGCGAAGCGCATCGATGCTGGCGCGGCTGGCGATATCCATCGTATGGCGCAAAGATTTGCGGCCTGTCTTCTCGATCTCGGAGCAGACGTCATTAACAAACTGCTCGCGCCGACCGCTCGGGACTACATCGGCCCCCGCCTCCGCCAACCCGATAGCGATCGCGCGCCCTAGTCCTGACGTGCCGCCCACTACGACCGCAACGCGGCCGCTCAGATCCATGATGTTCTTCATTTTTCCCGATTGTAGCGCAGCCGCATGCTTCAAACCGGCGCAATCAAAGAGAGGCGGGACCATGGACGGTGCACCCGGACACGCGCTCCCTTCAACCCAGCGCGCGTCGCGAGTTTCAGCAGTTCCTCCTGTTTGAACGCCGCCTGCACGGAAGCCGGAGCGTCATTTAAAGTGATCGGGTCCCACCCGAACAGCCAGCGGCTCGCGGGCATGAAGCGATAGGCCAGCGGTCCGCGTTCCAGGTCAATGGCCAGCACCGCTCGCCGAGCGCACTTCGCAAACTCGCGCAGCAGTTCCACGACGGCCGGGTCCTCAAAGTGGTGCAGGAACAGCGAGCTGAAAACAAGATCAAAGCCACCCGGGGCAATCGGCAGCCGGAACGCGTCACCAATAATCTTGGGACCCTTAGCGGCGGCGAGATGGTTCGGCTTGCGATCAAGCGACACCACACGCGCCTTGGGATAACGCTTCCGGATCGCCTCCCCCATATCGCCCGATGCGGCTCCCACATCCAGTAGCGAGAACTCGTCGCTCGGCTTGACCAGTTGGCGCAACATCCAAGCCAGTGTCGAGTAGCCTCCCAAATACCGATTGATCCTGGTGAGATCTCGCAGGCTTGCCAGCGCCTCTGTCGGCTCGGAGACGTCCAGCAACTCGGGAACGATAACGCGGCCAACGATCAGATCGGGTTCCAGACCGATGCCAAATCGAGAACGAAACCTGCCACTGGTCCTTCGCCAGCGATCTCGGTGATCTTGCTGCGAGCTTCCGGTTCAACGCCGGGGCGATAAATTGTAACTGTCTGCGTTCGCGGATTGATCATCCATCCTAGCTCGACTCCATTGGCCATCCATTCGAGCATCTTGAGATGGAGCTTCTTAGGCCGGTCGAAAGGGGAGAGAAGTTCGATGATGAATTCGGGGCACATGGAGCGGCCTCGTTGGAACCGCTCGCGCGAGATCCAGGCCGCGTCAGGCGATCGCCTCGCTCCATTCGGCAGGATGAACCCTGCAGTCGCATCGGTCGTGATCCCCCGGCCGGTGCTCCGATTCCACACCCATAGTTGACTGGTGAAACTGGCGTTGGCGGAACCAGTCTCAGGATCGGTGGGCGGCATAATAATCAGCTCTCCCTCAGCCGAATACTCGAGAAAATAGTCCGGGTATTCCTCGCAAAATTCCTGAAACTCAGCGTCCGTGATATCTGGTACGGAGAGAGTCAACGGCAGATAGGTTTCCTCGACCATCAGCATGCCTTGATTATAGACTCAAGGCTGCAAATACTTAATGAGCATTACTTCGTTGCCCTTTTCGCTATAGAGCAACTCGTCCGCAAAATTCTTCGTGAGCAAAATGCCAAACCCGCCCGGACGAATGCCGAGCTGTTCCCGAATCTCTGCATGCCCGAAAGGCTCGTCAGGCCGATTCGAAACGGCCGCGTGCGGAAGATCGGCAAACGAAAATCCCGGACCCGGGTCGCGGATGTAATAAATGATGCTGCGCGAAGTTCGCAAGTACGTCAGGTTGACTTTTTGATCCGGATCGGACTTGCCCCCGTGCTCGATGGCGTTCATCAGCAATTCCCGAAATGCGGCCGAGATGCTGTCGCGCTCCAATGGAGTCACCCCCGTCACGAGTTCTCGAAAAAACTGCCCCAAGCGGTCGGCCGTGCCCATCTTGCAGCGCAGTTGCAGCGAGATCCAGCCGGGGAGCGCCGAGATCACCTCGATATCGTCGGGTTCCACTGGAATATTCAGCGCTGCATTCACGGTCTCTTTCAAGCTCACCGGGGAGAGAGGTTTCCCGAGGTAACTAAAGGCGCGGTCTTTGATCGCGGTAGCCACGCTGAGAGGCGTGCTTTCGGCGGTCATCACCACCACCTTTGTTTCAGGGCGCAATTGATGAATGCGGCTCAGAAGAGTGAGGCCGTCCATCCCAGGCATGCGGAGATCGGTTAAAACCAGATCGTAGTGGCCCTCCAGCAAGCGCGAGAGACCATCCTCGCCGTTGTACGCGCTCTCGATCGCGTGCTGCTCCGGCTGTAGGATGGAACCGATTAAAGCATGTATGGCGGGATCGTCGTCGACGATCAGAATCGCTTTTCCGGAGGACACTGGCCGAAGCTTAGCATAGTGATCCGAGCCTTCATCCCAACTTGCGCGCAATCCTCGCCAGAGGCGACTTGCGATTGATTGGTCCTATGATGGGGCTGGGTGGTGGCATATTGTTATTACTGCAATGGCGGGGTTTTGTCGGTATCCAAGGGGGCCGACGACTTACGCGAACAACGTTCAATACTGGGAACACGGGGCCATTCAGCAGATGACCCAGCCACACGGGGCAGAACTTGACGCAGAGCTTTCAATATTACTGCGTGAATCGTCTGGTTGGCGCAACCGAGAGTGGCGGCTCCAACGAATGGGGCCAGAGCTTCGGCTATGACCAGCTCGGCAACCGGTCGCTGCTCACGTCGAGCACGTTGAACCCTTACCCGGGAATCACGCCGCAGGCAACTCCTCCGGGCGGGTGGCAGTTAGGACAGAATCTGACTTCTGCGTCCTTCGACGCTGCGACGAACCGGGTGGCGGGCGCGTCGTATTCGGGAGGCAACTGACGGTGATGGGGACGGTGACGCAGTATAGCTACGACGGCAACGGGCGGCGCGTGATGAAGGCGGTGTGCACGTCCGGAACGAATCCGTGCACGCAAGCGGCGGCAGGGAGCAACGTGACGGCGTATGTTTACGACGCGCAAGGGGAACTGGCCGCGGAGTATGGGCCGTCGACGGATGGGGGAACGAAGTATCTGTATGCGGATGCGTTGGGGAGCACGCGACTGGTGGCGGACGGGTCGGGGACAGTGGTGAAGTGCCTGGATTATTCGCCGTTTGGGCTGGAGTTGGGGAGCGGGATGGGGGGCGGTCGAGTTGCTATGGGAGTGCGGGGTATCCGGGGAATCCGGATACGATGGACTCAGAAGTAAACCGGCAAAGAACGGGATGCGGAGACGGGCCTCGACTTTTTCGGCGCAAGGTATATGGCGAGCGCGCAGGGGCGCTGGACTAGTCCCGATCCGGTAAATTTGACGGACGAGCGTACTCTCAACCCCTCGAACACGCTGAACAAATACATCTACGGAGGCAACAATCCGCTCAAGTATACGGACCCCGACGGCAGGGACATCACTGTGTTCTACGAAAGCGGATATCCGACTGGACACGTCATGCTCGCGGCTTTCAACCAGCGAAACAAGGACTTCGCATTCCTGAGTGTTGGGCCGCAAACCCATTTTGATTCGGGACTCATGAATCCCCTAAACTTGTTCTCCGGGGTGCCGGGAACTTCGGAGTTTAATCTTCCCCAGACAGCAGATGACCTACGGAAAACTTTTCCGCGCTTACGATACAGACAACGCCCGAGGTCGCGCAACAGGCGATTGACGCAATCCGTAATAGTGCAGGAACCGGAAACTATGCGCTACTCGGGAATAACTGCACGAGCGCATGCGCGAAAGTCCTGAGAGATATCGGCCCATCGCCTGGAAGTACGGGCGGAGCGCCTTGGACTCCAGACAAATTTTGGGCAAACATGACCCTGCTTTACGGAAAGAACCGGCCTCCCAAACCTCCGAGAGCCATTCTAGGAAGTACGATTGGGGGGAGTCCTCTGATGGCTCCGCCGTCAGAACCAGGCAAAGACTTCGGAAACCCACATTACGGCATGAATACGTTTGACTTCGTCATGCTACAACTGAAAGCTCCCCTAAAAGCATGCGTGTCGGCATCCGACAGCCAAGGAAACAGCACAGGCAAAGTATGCCAATGAAGATTCTCAGTGGAATCCTTTTTGTCATAGCGCGCTTGGCACTCTATGCTGGTGCGGTTATGTTGCTCTTCGTTCCAGGATATCCTGGCGAAGGCTATTTCGCACCCAAGCGAATGTTATACGGAATTCCGCCAATTCTCCTAAGCATAACGTTGCTGGTAACGGTCGCCTGGCTCTGGATTCGATCCGGAAGTGATATTAGCTTACGTAGGGCGATTACAAATTCATTCTTGTGGGCTATGGGTACACTTACATTCCTCAGTATTGTAGCGATGTTTATTGGCGGCATTCGGCCAGGGAACTGGTAGGAGCCGATCTTGTACACGGGCAAGGAGCGCGATGCGGAGACCGGCCTCGATTTCTTCGGCGCTCGGTACTTCAGTAGTGCGCAGGGAAGGTTCACGTCGCCCGATTCGTCGGTAGCCCACAACCGATTCCTTACGCGGACTTGAGCAATCCGCAAACGCTGAATCTCTACCCTTACGTTGTCAACAATCCGTTGAGGACTACTGACGCACCTCCCTGGGTTACGACTGGCTGAACCGCGTGACGAGCAAGAGCTACAGCGGAAGCATCACTCCCGCCGTGACCTATTGCTATGACGCGCTTCCTTCCTCGCCGGGCGTTTGCAGCGGAGGGCAGGCAGCGGGCTATCAGGGCCGGCTGACCAAGGTTTTCACGGCGGCGGCGGGTCCGATCCCGGCGACTTCGTTCGATATTCCGTCCTATGACGGGGCGGGGCGTCCAGCGTCCAGCCAGGAGACGGTGGGAGCGTTGGCGGCTTACCGATTCAACAGTTATCAATACAATCTGCAGGACGCGCTGACCTCGCTCACTTAACCGTCCGGGCGGGTGGTGTCGTATGGCCGCGACAGCAGCGGGCGAGTCTCCTCGGTATCCAGCGGGACCACGGCTTACGCGAGCAACGTCCAATACTGGGGACACGGGCCATCCAGCAGATGACCCAAGGAGCTGCATCGGTGACGACCAACATCGACGCTCGCACGCGCACCACCGGCATTACAATTGGACGCAGTCCGGCGCTGACGCTGGGGTACGTCTATCCGAGGGCATCGGACAAAGCGTACCTTGCTTTGCTCCGCCCGCCAATCACCCGAGGTATAGTCAAATGCAAGGAGACGAAAACACAATGGCGGAAGTTGAAAAGTGCGCGCACCCGGCCTGCAATTGCATGGCGGCTCACGACGGCAAGTATTGCAGCGAGTATTGCCATGACGCTGGCATCACAGTAGAGTTGTCCTGCAACTGCGGACATCCAGGCTGCGCCGAGGAGTTGACTCATCGCGCTTAACGTCGGTGCCGGGCTTCTGTTAGCGGCAGCCCTCGCAAACGCCGCCCTGCCTGCGTTCTATGAGTGTCGCAGGGCGTCGAGCCCAATCCAGATCGATGGTCACCTGAATGACTCGGCTTGGCAACAAGCACCGTGGACTTCAGAGTTCGTTGACATTCGCGGACCTTCTCAGCCGAAGCCCCGGTTCCGCACGCGCGCGAAGATGCTCTGGGATGATGAATACTTCTATATAGGCGCCGAACTGGAAGAGCCGGATGTCTGGGCCACGCTCACCCAACATGATTCGGTAATCTTCCACGACAACGACTTCGAAGTGTTCCTGAATCCCACGGGTGACACTCGCAACTATTTCGAGTTCGAGGTGAATGCGTTCCAAACTTACTGGGATCTCTTTCTTCCCAAGCCGTATCGCGAGGGCGGCAAAGCCGACAACAGTTGGGAAATCCCGCACATGCGCGTGGCCGTGTGGGTGGATGGGACCATCAACAACCCCGCCAGCCGCGACCGGGGCTGGACGGTGGAGATGGCCTTTCCATGGGCCGCTTTTACAGAGCGCAGCGGACAATCCAAGCCGATACCAGGGCACACTTGGCGGGTGAACTTCTCGCGCGTAGAATGGCGAACCGCAGTGGTAAATGGCAAGTATGTGAAGCAACCCGGACCCGAAGATAATTGGGTTTGGTCGCCGCAGTACGTGATTGACATGCATCGGCCGGAACGCTGGGGCGTCGTCCGGTTCTTGCCCTGATCACGACGCCTTCGAGAAATGGCGATCGATCTTCCCAGGCAGCAAATACATGATGAGGGCCGCCAGATACACCCACGAACTCACGCGCGGATTCCAGAACGAGATCGCGATCCCCAGCAGGTAAATGGGCGACCCGACCAAGATTCGCCAGTAGCTAAGCCGGATCAATTCGGGATCGGTATGCGGATGCAGCAACCCGCGGGTGCACACGTAATACCAGATCCCGAACAAGCTCTGCCCAACTAGAATTACGTTTAACCCATAGATGATCACGCTGGTGCGATACCCGTGATAGGCTCCCAATGCAGAAGCTGAAAGCGGGAGCAAACAAATCCATAGCAGCAGGTTGATGTTAAACCAAAGCAGCGCGCGGTCCACATGCTGGATTGCTGTGAACATTCGGTGATGCGCGATCCAGAACATCCCCACCAGCACGAACGTCATTAGATATGTGAAAAACTTCGGGGCCAGGGCGAGCACAGCATCATACAGCGCGGTCTCCGTCGCTCCGACCGGCAACTGCAGAACGCGCACATCCAGCGCAAGCAGGGTGATGGCGACTGCAAACACGCCGTCGCTGAGAGCTTCCAGTCGCTGAGTGGTCAACTGCGCGGCTCGGTGTTGCGCATGATCTCAGCCTGGTCTTCTGCCCGCGTATCGTTCAGAAACGTGCCCGTCCCGCTCTCGATCCCGGCCAGATACTTCAACTTCTTGGGTCCGCGCTGGATAGGCAGGAAATCGATATGAAAATGGAAGTAGGGATGTTCTCCCTTCGCGGGCGACTGCCGCACCATCATCATCAGCGGCAGTTGTAAGCCGTACAGGTTGTCGTACTTTCTGCGCGCGATGCTCAGCAGCGCCGCCAAGTCTTGCTTCTCCGCGCCGGTTAGCTGCTCTAGCGTTCCAAAATGGCGTCGCGAGCAGATCTGCATCTCCGTTGGAAATCGCCCGAAAAACGGCAGGACCGCAACGAAGCTGTCGTTCGATGCCACCACTCTTCGGCCATCCGCCAACTCACCCGAGAGAATGCGGCAATACAGGCATTCGCTATGTTCGCGGAAATGTTCCGATGCCGAATCGATCTCTGTTCGCACCAGCGGCGGAACGAGCGGCAAGGCATAAATTTGGCCATGGGGATGGGGCATCGTCACGCCGATGGCGACCCCCGTATTCTCAAACACCACCACGTACTCTACCCCCGAGTGTGCGAAAAGCTCTCGCGTACGATGGGTCCAGAGGTCGATCACCTTCATCCATTGCTCCACCTTTAACTGCGATGGAAGCTGCGTGTGCTCGGGTGAATACAACACGACGTCGCAAGAACCCTGCGCCCCCGTGGTTTGAAACAAGCCCGTTTCAGGCGAGAACGGCGCATTGTCGAAGCTGAAAGCGGCAAAGTCGTTGGGGTACAGATACACGTCGTAAGCGTCCGGCACCTTGCCCGACCCCGGACAGAACGGGCACCAATTCTCCGGCATCTGCGGACGATCCTGGCGCAACGCGGCCACCGCCACCCATTGCTTCAAGAGCGGATGCCAGCGCAGTTCAGCAGTGTGTTGATTCACTTCCTCAGCATAGAGCACTATCGCTTCCAAGCCCGAAGCTGCTACAACGGAAGCAGATGATCATTCGTAAAGAGGACGCGCTCGAGTACCACTC
>JANXQZ010000305.1 GCA_025353235.1 Bryobacterales bacterium | reverse complement strand
TGATCGGGGCGGGCGTTTTCGGACGCCACCACTTGCGGATTTTGAAGCAGTCGGACAGAGCGGAGTTGGTGGCTGTGGTCGATGCAAATGAGGAACGCGCTCGGGCCGCAGCTCAGGATTTTGGATGTGCGGCGGCCGATTCCGTGGCCGAGCTTTTCGGGAAGATCGATGCCGCGGTGATTGCCGCGCCCACTTCGATGCATGGCGAACTTGGCGTTCCGCTGCTAGAGAACGGAATCGATGCGCTGATCGAGAAGCCGATAGCGGCCGACCATGCAACTGGCCGCAAATTGGTGGACACGGCGCAACGGCACGGACGCATTTTGCAGATCGGCCATTTGGAGCGATTTAATCCCGCCATCGCGGCGGTGCAAAAGCTCCGAACCGTGCCTTTGTTCTTCGAGATACACCGGCTTAGCTTGTTCAGCCCGCGAAGTCTGGACGTGGATGTGGTACTCGACCTCATGATCCACGACTTAGACATCGTTCTGGCGCTCGCCGGTGCCTTGCCAGAAGAGGTTCGCGCGGCGGGAATTCGAATTCTTTCC
Source organism: Bryobacterales bacterium (assembly GCA_025353235.1). Taxonomy (GTDB): domain Bacteria; phylum Acidobacteriota; class Terriglobia; order Bryobacterales; family Bryobacteraceae; genus JANXQZ01. The sequence continues at coordinate 5,635 of JANXQZ010000305.1, read as the reverse complement.
GATAAGGTGGATATCGCGAATGTTCGGCTTGCGTTCCCGAATGGATGCATCGCGAATTTGACGGCGAGCCGGGTCTCCACGGAGAGAGTGCGCAAGCTGCGGCTGTTCCAACCTAACCAATACATCTCGCTTGACTACGAAAAGCAGCAGGCTGCCGTCTTCACGGTTTCGGGCGATCGGCAGATTGGGTTCGAAAATCTTGCCATCGAAAAGGCGGAGCCGTTGAAACTTGAGGTGGAAGATTTCCTAGATTGCGTGGCAACCCGGAGGCGGCCCCGCGTGCCCGGAGAGGACGGCCTGCGGGCGCTGGATGCCGCTCTGGACATCCTTGCTAAGATTGGAGAGCACGCCGAGTTGGTGGCGCGGCACCTTCTTTCACGCCCTTAGGCAACTTCGGGCCCGTCTTGGACGTCATTTCTTTTCGATCAAATGGATCAATTGATGGAAGCCGGCCCCGAATTTCTGCTGGACTGGCACGAGCCGGACGAATCGTCCCGGCACGTGCGGGCCGCGATTGGCACCGTCATTGTTCATATTTTGGTATTTGGCATTCTTAGTTTGCTAGCCAAGCTGGATGGTCCGAAGCCGATAGAAGAGCGAGAGGTTGCCAGGGTGGTTACGCCCCTCATCGCGCCCCGATTTCGTTTGACACAGAAAGAGCCCAACCAGGGCAAGGTTGCGAAAGAGGTGCGGGTTGAAGATCTTCTGCCCAAGCCGGAGGTGCAGAAGCGCATTCCGACTCCTGCCATTGCTCCGAAGAAGGCGTTCCAAGCGCCGCCCTCGAACCCGCTGCCAGCCGCGCCTAAGCCTGCTCCGATGCTGCCGCCGCCGGAGCCGCCCAAATATGAAGCCGCCGCGAAGCCTCCGCAAGCGATGATGCCGTCGGTCGCGCCCGTTCCGCCTCCTCAGATTCAGCCGGAGGAGAAGCCGAAGCTGGCATTCGAGACTCCGGGACAGGGCGGATCAAACACGTCACCAAGTGGCGCGCCGATGAAGGTGCTGATGCCCAAGTCGAGTGTCGATGATGCGATTCGTAGCGTGGCGCGGGGTGGCGGCGGTTCGGGGGGCGGCGTTTCAGTGAGCGATATGGATCAGCTTCCGAGCTTGCCCGATAGTTTGCGCACCAAGCCTGTACCTGGACGGATGAAGAGCCAAGTGCAACTGCTGAGCGATCCCATGGGCGTGGACTTCAAGCCGTATTTGATTCGCGTGCTGGCGTCGGTGAAACGAAACTGGTTCGCGGTTTATCCGGAAAGCGCGCGGCTGGGATTGCGGGGCACGACGGCGTTGAAGTTTTGGGTGGATCGGACGGGGCAAGTTCCGCATTTGGAGATTGCGATGCCGTCGGGGGCTACGGCGTTGGATCGGGCCGCGGTGGCGAGTATCAGCGCTTCGGTGCCCCTGCCGCCGCTGCCGAATGAATATAAGGGAAAGCAGATCGTGCTGCAGTTTTCCTTTCAATATAATTAGGATGATGACTGTCGAAAACCCTCGCCACGCTGCCAAGGGCTTCGGGCCGATTGGCAATCGGCCGCAGGTAAACAACCTGCCCTACATGCGTGAGCCCAAGGCCTGAGCAATTTGCGCGGTTGGCGGCATTCTGCAAGTCTGGGTCTTCACTGACTTAGCGTAAACACCACATCGATCGGGGCGATTACTTCCACTGGTTTCCCATTCAGCAGCGTCGGTCGATAGACCCATTGCCTTACTGCTTCCAATGCCGCACTCACCAGTAGTGGCGGGCCGCTGATCAATTGCAGGTTCTGAATAGTTCCATCTCTCCCAATAACACCCACGAGGCGCACGGTTCCGGAAATGCGCGCTTGTTTGGCCAGCGCTGGATACACCGGCACCACCCGCCGAACCAGCATCGCCATCTGCACGCCTTCGCTGATGCGAATGGGGCGGGTTTGCTCAGGTTGGACAGCGGGAGGAGGCGGTGCTGGCACGGGGGCAGCGTTTCGAATCATGTTGACAAGTGCACCCGTTCCACCTGGAACGGCTCCTGGAATAGCTCCGAGCAAGACCGGCACGGTTGGCGCGTCGACGATGGTGGCTATTCGGTTCGGCACGCGGGCTGGCGCGGTAAATACTTTCTCAGTTGACAAGCGAGGCGCGGCAGTCTGAACTCTCTCCAGAACCCGTTCCACTCTTGCCATTGGCAGCGGCGGAGCTTGCGGTGCCATGACGAACGTCCGCACCCAACTGAGAGTCGATATCCGTTCGCTGAAGATCAGCGGAACCAACATCGCTGCCCCGATGAACAACATTTGTCCGCCCAGCGACACCAGGACGCTCCACTGCTTGTTGCTCGGATTTTCAATGAGAAGAGATTGCTCGAACATGCTGTAGTAGACACCGCCATCGGTGCTTTGTTCCCTCGTCTGCTAACCTGAGAAAAGCATGAAGAAGATCGGAATCCTGTACGGGATGGAGAGCAGTTTCCCGGGGGCCCTGATCGCAGAGATCAACGGCCGGAAGATCGACGGCGTCGTTGCTGAAAGCATTCTCATCGGCGGCGTGAAGATGGCCGAGCCGTGCGCTTATCGCGTGATCATCGACCGCATTTCACAGGACATTGAGTTCTATCGAGCCTTTCTCAAAAACGCCGTGCTGGGCGGAGCCACCGTGATTAACAACCCGTTCTGGTGGACGGCGGACGACAAGTTTTTCAATTACGCCCTCTCTTCCAAACTGGGCGTTGCTACTCCTCGTACCGTGATCCTCCCTCATAAGCAGCATCCCCCAGGAACCACGGAGCAGTCCATGCGCAACCTCGCGTACCCGCTGAACTGGGAAGAGATTTTCGGATACGTTGGGTTCCCAGCGTTCCTCAAGCCATACAGCGGCGGCGGCTGGAAACATGTGTATAAGGTTCACTCGCCCGAGGAACTTTTCGACGCGTACAACCAGACGGGCACGCTGTGCATGACCCTGCAGCAAGGCATCGAGTTCGACGAGTACTTCCGCTGCTATGTGATCGGCCAGAAGAAGGTGCACATCATGCACTACGACCCGCGCCGCCCGCATGCTGAACGTTATGTGCAGAACCCCGAGCCGTCCACGCCCGCGATGTACGAAAGGGTGACACGGGACTGCATCACTCTTTGCAAGGCCCTCGGATACGACATGAACACGGTGGTTTGCCGTCCAGGACGGAGTTCCGTACGCGATCGATTTTCTTAATCCTGCGCCGGATGCCGACGTTCATTCAGTGGGCGAGGAGAACTTCAAGTGGATCGTAAACGCCGTGGCAGACTTGGCAATCGAAGAAGCCCGGAAAGACCCCAAGCCGATTACGGAATTGCGCTGGTCGAGGTTCCTCGATGCTGGAGGATCTAAATGAAGCCGAGTTTCACATTAGGAATTGAAGAAGAATTTCAGACGATCGACCCTGAGACGCGGGACCTCCGTTCGCATATCGACATGGAGATTATTGCCAAGGGGAAAACCATTCTCCTCGAGGCCGTAAAGCCCGAAATGCACCAGTCTGTGATTGAAGTGGGGACTGGCATTTGCAAAAACATCAAGGAGGCAAAGGAGCAAATCTATGGCTTCCGCAGGGAGCTCTGCTCGCTGGCTAAGCAGAATGGGTTGCGGCTGGCGGCGTCCGGCACGCATCCGTTCGCCGACTGGCGCAACCAGCAAATTTATCCCGACCAGCGGTATGCCGAAATCGTCGAGGATATGAAGATGGTGGCCCGCGCCAACCTGATCTTTGGCCTGCACGTGCATGTGGGAGTGGAAGATCGCGAGACGGCGATTCACCTGATGAATGCCGCGCGATACTTTCTGCCGCACATCCTGGCGCTGTCCACCAATTCTCCTTTCTGGCTCGGAATGGATACCGGGCTCAAGTCTTATCGCTGCAAGGTATTCGACAAATTTCCGCGTACGAACATTCCGGATTATTTCCCCAGCTATGGCGAATACGAGAGTTTCGTAAATCTTCTGGTAGCAACCAACTGCATCGACAACGCGAAAAAGATCTGGTGGGATATCCGCCTTCATCCGCATTTTCCAACGCTCGAATTCAGAGTGTGCGACGTACCAATGCGAGGGGAGGAGACGATCGCGATCGCGGCGTTGATACAAGCTACGGTTGCGAAACTGTATAAGCTTCACGCCGCGAACACGGGCTTCCGACTGTATCGGCGCGCGCTCATCATGGAAAACAAATGGAGGGCGCTGCGCTATGGAATCGACGGCAAGCTGATCGATTTCGGTAAGGGGACCGAGGTACCGTTGCGGGATCTGATGTATGAGTATCTCCATCTGATCGACGATGTGGTGGATGAACTGGGATCGCGCGAAGAGATCAATTACGTTCACCGAATCTTGGAACAAGGATCGGGCGCTGACCGCCAGCTTCGCGTGTTTCGTGAAACGGGGGATCTGAGCAAGGTGGTCGATTACATTATCGACGAAACGCAAGCGGGGCTTGCGCCGGAACACACCGTGAGCGCAGCGCAATGAAGGAAGAGCTAGCGCACACGCCCTTCGACCCTGAATTGTCCCAGGGTGCCAGGAACGCCGTAACGGTATGCCTGCGCATTCAGCCTGATGAGAAGGTAACCGTCATCACCGATCGGGCGTGCCAGGAGATCGCCGCCAGCATCGTAGCCGAACTCGAACGACTCAGCCTGTCGTACAACGCTTTCATACTCGAGGAACTGACTGCGCGTCCGATGCACGACATGCCCGCTGCGATTCTCGATGACATGGAATCGAGCCAGGTGAGCATATACACGGTGCAGGCGCAGATGGGCGAACTTGGCACGCGCATGCAGATGACGGACGTCGTGAATCGCCGCAAGATTCGCCACGCTCATATGGTGAACATCGAGAAGAAGATCATGCTGGAAGGCATGCGCGCCGACTTCCTGAAAGTGGACGAGCTGAGTGTTAAGGTGTGGGAAATCGGAACTGCAGCCAAAGCCATCCACGCCCGTACGGCAGCCGGTACGGACATCACTGCCGACCTGAATAAAGATTACAAGTGGGTGAAGACGAGCGGCATCATCAGCACCCAGAAGTGGGGGAATCTGCCAGGCGGCGAAGTGTTTACGACGCCCGGGGAGGTGAACGGAACGTTTGTTATCGATGGCGTGGTCGGCGATTATCTGTGTGCCAAGTATGGCGATTTGCAGGAGACGCCTCTGACGGTTCGGGTAAAGGGCAATCGCGTGACGGAAGCGCAATCCGCGAACAAGGAGCTTGAGGACGAGTTTTGGAAGTATACGCACACGGACGAAAATAGCGATCGGGTAGGCGAGTTCGCGATTGGCACGAACATCGGGTTAACGAGCGTGATTGGGAACATCCTGCAGGATGAAAAGCTGCCCGGGATTCATATGGCGTTCGGCAATCCTTATGGCGCGCACACCGGGGCGCAATGGTATTCGTCTACTCACATTGATGTGGTGGGTCGGGATTTCGATATTTGGGCAGACGACCGGCAGATTATGACGCGCGGGAAGTTTTTGATTTAACGCACTGTCGTGAACCAGGCCTCACAAATGGAAAGTGGCCCGAACTCAATGTACTACAACATCCTGATTTCTTCTCCGTCCGCGATGATTTTGCGCAGGTGGGAACCTACTATGTTCTGTGGGGCAGCCAATCCTGGCTGCAG
>JANXQZ010000293.1 GCA_025353235.1 Bryobacterales bacterium | reverse complement strand
GCGGACCTCTTTTCGAAAGGCTGCTTTCCGGTGGAGAGGAAAAGCCGTTGGTACCCTACATCAATTTCAAGGCCTTCGTCCCGGCAGCGGATGGGATCTACTACATCGGTCGCCGGACCGACGAGGGATACTATCCGCTCGAATTTTTTCAATTCTCCAGTCGCACAAACCGATTGCTGGCGAAGATCCAGGGCAGAGCGTATCAGGGGCTCACCGTGTCGCCCGATCGCAAGACAATCCTCTTTTGCAAGATTGGCGGGCTTGGTTCAGATCTGATGATGATCGAAAACATGCAATAGGCTCGGGGCTTGTCGCCGTGTCCTGCATTTCGTCGGGGCGGTCATCGGAGGCGTCGGCGCAATTCGTCGAAGAAGTTGATCAACACAGTGACATGCACCGGGGCCTTGTCGACGTCTTGAGCATCGGTTGGCGACGTCACGATCAAGAACCGCTTGCCGTCCGGCGCGATGGCAAAGGGGCAATAGATATCCGTTCTCGCAACCGGCGTCGGAGACCACTGGCGCGGCTTTTCCGAAACAAACGAATCCGCATTTACCGTGTAGCCCGCCACCATGATGCGGCTGTCGGACTCGGCCAGATAGAACAACTGGTGCCCACTGGGCGACCAAATAGGGAATCGGCCAGGGCTTGACGAAACCATCCATTTACCGCCGGATGGCCTGGGCGGGAAGGGCTGCACAAACACCTGCGGTCCAGTCAACTGGACGGAAGTGTAGGCCAGCCAGCGCCCGTCGGGTGAGAAGACCGCATCCCACTGGTTGTCGGGCTCACTTGGAAACGGCTCCGGCTTGCCGGGTTTGGGATGGTCGGGGTCACTCAGATCCAACGGAAGCGTCCAGATGCGATTCTGTTGACCGAAGGATATGCGCCCCCCGCCCGGAGATAGAGAGAAGGGCCACAATAATGTTTCTGACCCGAACAGCTTTTCAGGCTGGCCGGAGCCGTTGGCGCGAATCCACTCGAGGAAGTGTTTGCCGCTTGCATCAGATTGTTCGAAGACAATGTGCTTGGCGTCGGGCATCCAGACCGGGGCACCATTTTTAGTAGAGTTCTGAGCGTAGAAGGTTAGTTTCGTAACGGCTTCACGCTGTGGCTCGTATACGATGAGATCGCCGCCCGCCGAGTAGGCTACCCGCTTACCGTCCGGCGAAATGCTGGGAGTAAGTAGTGTGCCGGCCGTGGCCTGGGTGGGCAACATCTGCTTCTTGCCGGAGGCATCCAGCCAAGCTAGTTGTCTGCCAAAGAGAGTGGACTTGCCACTCTGGTAGACGAAGGTTCCGGCTTGCGAGAAATCGAACTGTCCCGCACCCTGCACAGCAGCTCCGGCGACATCCTCCAACAAAGGGGAGGGATTGCCTTGGGCTTCTAAGCGCGCGAGATCGAATGGCATACCAAAGAGCGTCCCCTGGTGGACGAAGATGAGATGACCAGTAGGCACATAACGGCCGAAGTAACCGCCGCGCTGCACGATTTTCACTTGGCCGGTTTTTAGCGATAGGGTTTCGATGTTCGCATTGTCGTAGTTTCCTAAAGTCGCCCCGGCTCCCGCCGTGAACAGAACCGTCTCGCCGCCGGGCAGCACCTGCGGCCATCGATGGGAACGTTCTCCGCGATCCTCGGGTTTCGAAACCACCTCCGCCTTGCCGCCAGCGGAGGAAACGCGGAACAGATGGCGATTGTCCAGGTTGGCGATGATATTGCCATCTTCGCTCCAGGCCCCGCCACGGGGGCCACCGCTTGTGGAACATAGGGTGATCGGCGCGCCACCCTGCACCGAGACTTTTTTCATTGTCCGGTTATCAAAATAGCCGATCCATTGACCGTCAGGTGAAAAGAATGGATCCACAGCACCTTCCGTTCCTGCCAGGGGGATGGCTTTGGGTTGATCCAGCAACCGCGTCGCCAGTTGCGGGGTGCCGCCCGGTCCTCTGACGGAAAACGCCAGACGGGTTCCATCCGGCGAGATCGCTGCGGTGACACGGTCGCCGAGGAGGGCATCAGGTCCCAGGTCGGCACTGAAGCGCATCATGGGGCGGTCCACCGGACGAGCGGCGCGCCACCATAGATTGCCCAGGGCCAGCGCAAACGCAGCGGTCCCAGCCAGCGCCCAAGTCATCCACGTTCGCCCCACTGAGGGGTGCTGCTCAAATTGAAGCTGGGGTGCAGGGGTAGCCTCCGCCGGTTCATCCAGCAGGACGCGTGCTTCGCCGATGTCGCGCAGTCGCGTCTTCACGTCCTTGCGCAGGCAGCGGTTCAGAAGGCGGCGCACGTTCGCGGGCGTGGATGACGGCAGCGCGTTGAGATCGGGCGTGTCCTTCACCACAGAAGCCAGCGTGTCGGTAACCGTCTCGCCTCCGCCAAAGAGTTGACGGCCCGTCAGCATCTCGTACAGCACTACGCCGAAAGCCCAGATGTCGGCGCGCTTATCGACGGGCTTGCCGCGCGCCTGCTCGGGCGACATGTACGCTGCCGTGCCGAGGATCATTCCCGCCTGCGTCATCGCGAGCGAGAGTGTGGGTGAGGTGGCGGTAGCCGTTCCCGATTCCACAATCGTTTTAGCGAGTCCAAAGTCGAGAATCTTCACCACGCCCTCAGGCGTGAGCTTGATGTTGGCGGGCTTCAGGTCGCGATGGACAATGCCGCGTTCATGAGCCGCTTCCAAGCCTTCGGCAATCTGCCGCGCGATGGGGATGGCTTCCTCCAGCGCCAGCGGACCCCGCAGGTCGGCGCCTTCCACCAATTCCATCACTAGCGCGCCCTGCTCGATGCCGTAGACGGTGGCAATGTTCGGGTGATTCAGAGCGGCCAGCGTCTGGGCTCGCGCTCGAAGCGCGCCA
>JANXQZ010000280.1 GCA_025353235.1 Bryobacterales bacterium | reverse complement strand
TACGCCATCTTCGTGTGCGAATCGCCTTCTGGCCGAACCCGTGCCCGCCTTGCCAAACGCGAAGACATCTTCAGCGATGACGTAGTCGGCATCTACCTCGACACCTATCATGACCGCCAGCGCTCCTACGGCTTCTTCCTGAACCCCCTGGGCGTTCAGGCCGACTCCATCACGACTGAAAACGGGGAAGACGATTTCAATTTCGACACCCTTTGGTACTCGGAAGGCCGCCTCACTCCTAATGGATTCGCAGTCTCCTTTACGATCCCCTTCAAGAGCCTGCGTTTCTCGGCTGCGAACCTTCAGACCTGGGGACTCGGGCTCAGCCGCTTCATTCCGGACAACAGCGAATCATCCTTCTGGCCCTTTGTTACTCAAAAGGTCCAGGGCTTCAATCAGCAGCTCGGCACCATGATGGGTCTAGAAGACATCTCCGCCGGCCGCAATATCCGGCTGACTCCCTACGGGGTTTTCGGCCAATCGCATTTCCTGGATACCCCCGCTGCCGGCATTCCGTCCTTTCGGGCCCAGCGAACTCTGCGAGGCGGTCTCGACGCCAAAGCAGTTATCCACGATTCCCTCACTCTCGACGCGACCATAAACCCGGATTTCAGTCAGGTGGAATCCGATGATCCGCAAATAACCGCCAACCAGCGCTTCGAAGTCATGTTCCCTGAAAAACGGCCTTTCTTCCTGGAGAATAGCGGCTATTTTGTTACCCCGGAAAATCTGTTCTTCTCCAGGCGCATCGTCGATCCCGAATACGGGGCGCGGCTCACCGGCACAATCGGGCGCTGGAATGCCGGCATGCTCGCCATTGACGACCGCACCCGGATTGGAGATCGCGCCCTCATCGGGGTCGCGCGCATCCAACGCGAGTTCAACCAGCAATCCAGCATCGGAATGCTGCTTACCGATCGCGAACTTGCCGGGGGTTTCAACCGAGTCGCAGCCATCGATACTCGCTTCAAACTAGATGCCAACTGGGTCTTCAGCGGCCAAGCCATCACCACCCGGACGCGTACGCCCGAGGGCGTCCAGTCCGGCGGCGATGCTTTCAACTTCGACCTGCACGGACAGAATCGCGAATGGAACTATGACCTTCGCTACATCGACCGATCCGAGGGCTTCCATACCGACCTCGGCTTCATTCAGCGCGTCAACATTCGCCAGGCGCAGCAGACGATTGACAGCCGCTTCCATCCTAAGAGCAAAGTTGTCCTCGCCTGGGGTCCGCAACTGTATATGATCGGCGACGTTGACCATCGCAACGTTCAGCAGGACTGGACGGTGCGGCCGCAATTCAACCTGGAGCTCGTTGGCACCACGTTCCTCGCCGTCTACCACAGCGAATCCTTTGAGCGCTTCAACTCCATCAACTTTCGCCGCAATGACAATGGCTTGGGGGCTCACACCGAATACTTCAAACGCGCTACGCTTGATCTCGGGTACTCGAAAGGAACGCGCATCAACTACGATGTGGTCAGCAACCTGCCCGCATTCCTAGGAAATGGCAGCGAACTCACGGCCACCATCACCATACGCCCGTTTTCCCGTCTGAAGCTCGATGAAATTTATGACCTTACGCGCCTGTATACTGCGCGTTCTCAACTCGTGTTCATTAACCACTTGGCTCGCTCGCGCCTGAATTATCAGTTCACGCGAGAACTGTCGCTGCGCATGATTTTGGATTATAACGGCGTTCTGGATAACCCGGCTCTTATCAACATGGAGCGGCAGAAACGAGTTACCGGCGATGTATTGTTGACCTACCTGATTCACCCCGGAACTGCCTTCTACGTGGGGTACACGGACCGGCTCGAGAATCTGGCGCTATTTCCGGGCCCGACTCCGGAAGTGGACCGCATCGGCTCACCTTCCACCACGACGGGCCGCCAATTCTTCGCGAAAATCAGCTACCAGTTTCGTTTCTAACGGTTCTATTCTCAGGGGCTAGAATCATCCCAACATGCAGTTGTTCGGCCTGTCCGACTCCTCACCTCGTACGGAAAATCGATGGAGAGAGTACATCACCCACCAAGGCTTTTGGATCTGTTGCCTAGTAGCGGCTCCCTCGTTGCCGGTGCGAGTCAGGGCCTGTTTTCCTTCCTTGCGGGCCTGGGCGTTCGAGGGCGCAGCAGAGTGGCCGCAATTGCCGCGTTTTCCGCCAATCTCCTAACCGCTTTGGTTGCAGCGATACACACTGGCGTTGGTTTCGAAGTTGTGACGATCATTTTTATCGAGTTACTCTTCGCCAATATAAGAGGAAACTGGGTGTCGGCGCGTTGGGAGAAAGACGGGCAGGTCGACATCGCTTCGATGAGACTCAATCAAACGATGGGAGATAAGTTCGCCGACCAACTGCCGACATTCGTATGGCCAAAGGTGAGATTCGTCTTTTACGTGCTCGCGGGATTGGAGAATGAAAGTAGTAGCAGCGCAACAGCAAGCCATTTGTTTTCTTAGTGATGCAACGGGACGGCGCGAATTTTTTTCCACAGACATTTTTCACAGCTTAACTTCAACAATCCATTGCCGTTAAATATGGGTTGCTCGAAGCTGCTCAAGCCGCTACCTTAGAACGACCACCTGTTATGCCACTCACCGAAATGGCCCTGGAAAAGGGCCTTCCCGCAAATTTGGATGCTGAGCGGTATGTGCTTGGCTCGGTCCTGGTTGACGACACTGTATTCATCCAGATCGCCGGCACCCTGGAAAACGAAGACTTCAGTCTGGAGAAACATCGGCGCATTTTCATGCGCATGGGCGAGCTGTACGCGCGGGGCGAGCGGATTGACCGGGTAACGGTCGCCAACGAACTGATGAAGCAGAATCAGCTCGAATCTGTGGACGGTTTGAGCTACCTCGTTTCGCTTGACGATGGACTGCCCACGCTTGCCAATCTCGACAGCTACGTCCGCATCGTAAAAGATAAATCAATCCTGCGACGGATCATCTTCACTTCGCAGAAGCTGATCAATCAGTGCGTCCTGGGAGAAGACGAGCCAGACCGCATCTTGGCCGGCGCCGAAGAGAACCTGCTAAAACTTGGCGAGGCTCGGGCCAAAGATTCGCTTCTGAATCCCAAGCAGATTCTCGATCAGTTCGAAGGTGGACTCAACACGTTCCTCGATCCCAGCAAGCGCATTAGGGGGATCAGCACCGGCTATTTGAAGTTCGACGAAATGACCGGCGGCCTGCATGAGGGCGAGTTATTCGTGCTCGCGGCTCGGCCCGCGATGGGTAAGACGGCTCTCGCGCTGAACATCGCGCAGCATGTGGCCACGAGTCCAACATCGCCCGCGACCGTCGCGGTGTTTTCGCTCGAGATGTCCAAAGAGTCGTTGCTCACCCGCATGGTGTGCGCATCTGCCCGCGTAGATCAGCAGAAATTCCGGGCCGGCTATTTGAACCAGGAAGAGCGCAGGCGGTTGCAAAAGGCTGTAGCCGAACTGGTGAAAGCGCCTCTGTATATTGACGATACGGCGGGCGCGAACTTGATGGACATTCATGCCAAGCTGCGGCGACTGCAGGCGGAACAAGGCTTGGGTCTGGTGGTAATCGATTACCTGCAACTGATGAGCGGACGCGGACGCTTCGAAAATCGCAACGCGGAAATCAGCTCCATCTCGCGGGGCATGAAGCTGCTGGCGAAAGAGTTGAAGGTTCCTATTCTGGCGCTGTCGCAGCTAAGCCGGGCGCCGGAAACGCGGCCTGGCGATCATCGCCCGCAGATCAGCGATCTGCGCGAGTCGGGTTCAATTGAGCAGGACGCCGATCTGGTGGCTTTTATCTTTCGCGAGGAGGTGTATAAGCCGGATCGCGAGGACTTAAAAGGTTTGGCCGAACTGCTCCTTTCCAAGCAGCGCAACGGACCCACCGGTCGCGTGAATCTCGTGTTCTTGAAGGAGTTCACGAAATTCGAAAACCGGACCAACGATTTGGGCGACTCACTTCCCGAGTGACGTCCCAGTGCGCTCGCGCGGTTGCGGCTTTAACACCAGCGTGGATTGACCGGGGATAATCCAGTTCTCCACGGTGTCCGCAGGAGGCACGCCGCAGCCGCCGTAGTGCGGTCCTTCACTGGACCAGATCACATCCCATTCCTGGGCTGCAGGCGGTGCGAGCAGCGGTTCGGGTGCGGGATTGAGGCGCAGGTCCCGCCCAAAGTTCACGATCACAAGCCGATCGTCGCGGTCTTCCGCAAAGTAACGCAGCAGGAAAGCGTCGTGGTTCAACACCGCTCCATCCACGCCATATGCTCCTTGCGCGCGCAGCACCGGATCTTCGCGCCGAAGCTTGAGAACATCGCGAATCAGCTCATGAGTCTCGCGGTGTTGGCCGAGCTCGCGCTCGGAGTGATCCAGCTTCGATCGCTGGAAAGTATTTTCATTGCACGGGTCGGCAAAGCATGACCACATTTCGGGAAGCGCCAGGCTGCGAAATTGTCCCAGGAATTTGCGACGCCCTTCCCGAACCAGCTCGCCGACCTCAGGCTTGTGATCCGCGAAATACAAAAATGGACTCGAGGACGCAAACTCCTCGCCTTGAAATAACATCGGCGTACCTGGCATCAGCAGGATCAGCGCGGTCATGGCTTTGTGCAGGCTGGGGCCGGCGAGCATATGCGCGCGTTGGCCTCGGGCCGAGTTGGCGACCTGGTCATGATTCTGGATGAAGTTGACGAACGCCGCGCGGGGGGTTCCCCGGCTGGGCGTTCCGCGTCGCTGATTCTGCCATTTGTACCACTGCCCTTGATATAAGTAGCCGTACTTCGCGGCCGATACGAATTCTTGAGGCGTCCCCAGATAGTCTGTGTAATACGCTTCGTTGTGTCCGCTCAGCCGGACCATGGCGCTATGGTGGAGATCGTCGTTCCACAGCGCATCCAGCGCATAGCCGCCCTGTTCATGCGGGCGGATCAGCTTCACTTCTTGCGGCTCGTTCTCTCCAATAACGATGGTGCCGCGCCTGCCTGCCGCTTTGCGGACCTCGCGCGTAACGGCGGCAAGGATGTGGTCCTTCGACTCATCGTAGATGTTTTGAGTGGCATCCAGGCGCAGTCCGTCCAGGTGGAACTCGCGAATCCAGTAACCGGCGTTTGCGATGAAGAGGTCGCGCACGGGACCGCTATGCTCGGCGTAAAAATTGATCGCCTCACCCCAGTCAGTCTGGTGCTTGTCGGTGAAGTAGTAGGGCGAGAATGCCGCGAAGTAGTTGCCGTCTGGACCGAGATGATTGTAGACCACATCGAGGATTACGCCCACCCCGACTGCGTGGGCTCGATCTACGAATTCGCGAAAGTCGTCGGGAGTTCCGTATAGGCGCGTAGGTGCAAAGGGATGAACTCCGTCATATCCCCAACCGAATTTTCCAGGAAATTCGTTAGCAGGCATCACTTCGAGCACCGTGATGCCGGTCTCGGCGAGATACGGAAGGTGCTCCATCGCGGCCTTCCATGTGCCTTCCGGGGTAAAGGTGCCGATGTGCATTTCGTACACAACTTGGCCGACCAGGTTGACGCCGGGCCAAGCGCGATCGGTCCAGGCGAACAAGGAGGGATCGATCACTTGGGAGTACTCGTGGGGTCCATTGGGCTGGAAGCGAGAAGCGATGTCGGGATACCAGTCGGCGCCATCGAGCCGGTATTTATAGAGCGTGCTGACGCGCGCGGAAGGGGCTAAGCCCGAGAAGTATCCTTCTTCGGTTTCGCGTTGCAGCGGGACGAATTCGACGGGTTCTCCGGCGAGGGCTACGTCAACGGATTTGCGCTGGGGGGCCCAGACTCGGAAATGGACTCCGCCGCCGGGGACGGGTTCGGCACCTGCAGGGAGGCGCCGATTCTGTTTTTCGATCACGGTGAGTAGACACGTTGACCGGCATTCGAGTTTCGCGCAACGCGTCCCTCGAGCTACCAGGTCCGCATCGGCCCGGCTTTGAGCATCGGGATGAAAATCCCCCCAACCACGGAGCGCGCCTGAAAGCCTTGCTGCTTCCCTGTCTCGGTGGAGTACCAGTCAGTGAGCGGGACGCGGCTGGGCGATTCGTTGACGAAGCGATACGCGGGTCCCACAATAGCCTGGAAGTCTTCAGGCGAATCGGCCAGCGATGCGGTCCAGACCAGCCAGTCCAGCTTGGTGTAATCCTTGCGATTGTCCAGAGGCAATCCGAACGGACCCATCTTAGTCTTATAGAAGGCCACCTCCGCTCGCGCGACCTCGGGCGGAAAGACGCCCCATCTGAAAATCTTGTCCCAAATCAGGTTGTACTTCTGGCTCCACGTACCCGGCTTATCGAAGGCCAGACGATAGTGGTCGCCATCCTTGCCGATTTCTACCCAGCGCTTGGCAAAGTCCGCCGCCACCCGCGTATAAGCGGCAGCTTCGGATGAATGGCCCGTCATGTCGGCTAACATGCCGTAGGCGCGCAGCGCCAGTATGGCCTTGATGGAGAGGTTGGCATTGTGCGCGAGGTGGCCGGCAAAGTCGTCCGTGGAGAGCTGGTTTTCGGGATCGAGTCCTTTCTCTTTTAAGTAGGCGGCCCACTTGGTCAACACCGGCCAGTACTTCTTGGCGAAGTCCGCGTTGCCTTCGAACTTAGCGAGCGCCGCCGTCAGGATCAGCATGTTGCCGCTCTCTTCCACGGGCATTTGATTCTCTTCGTTATCTTCCCTTCCGCCGTATACTTGGCCGTTTGCCAGCGGGTATGTTCCGATGTCATGCGGAGCGAAGGGAAACTTCCAGCGCGGCATCATCGCGTAATCCATCAGTGGACGCATTTGCGCTTCCAGCAGCTTGGGGTTGAAGTACAGAAAAAACGGAGCGCTCGGGTAGAACACGTCCACCGTGCCGATGCATCCGTTGCTGAAATTTTCTTTCGGGAAATACAGCGGCGTGCCGTCGATATCGGCGACAAGTTTGTGCGCGGCCAGGGTCTGGCGATAAGCGAGCGCCGCGACTTGCGCGTATTCACGACCGCCTACCGCGTCCATCTGCGTCATTACGTAATCCTCGAAATCCCGAGCCCGCACCCGGAGAGTTGGGTAATCCTTCAACGCGGACTCAATCAGCTCCTTGGCACCCGCGCCGTTGCGCCGCCAGTATGGACGCAGCTTGCGCTGAAAATATTCAAGTCCCCAAAGGTCGTCGTAAGCGAGCACGACGTGCCGCGTTACCGAGGTTGTCCCTACCGAACCCAGATCGGAGCTGTAAGCGAGCACGGGAGCGCGGTTGCGGCCCGGCGGATCGGCACCCAGATCGTCGGAGTCGGGCAGCTTGCCCGTCTGCACGAAGCTCGTCAAAGCTCCCCTATGATCCCCCGCGAGCAGCGATCCTTCAGGACCGGCCAAGTACAGATATCCCCAATCGATCCGCAAATTGTCGCCCGATTTCTCAAGAACGGGCTGCTGCTGCGATCCGGCCCGGACCACTTCGGACTGTCCGATCTTGAAGCGCCCGAGGGTCACCTGCTGTTCCGGAACGTTGACCGCAAGCTGAGCCGAGGCGTCGAAATACAGAGACACATCGTGCTTCGCTCCATCCGACGCCTGCACGTCCCAGATGATGTAACTCGCCGGGCGGGAGACCAACTCCATATCCTGCGCCAAGAGAGGCGAAAAGAAGGTCAACGTCAGCCGTACTCCCTGTCCTGCGAAGCCATAGATTGTTCGGGTCAGCAGCACTTGCACGGAGGTCTGAGGCAGCGCGGGGATGTCCATGCGGCGCTCGGTGCCCATTAGTCGGAACGGCTTCCCGTCGATGCGGACCACGCTGGTAAGCGCTTGGACGGTTCCAGTCCAGTGGCGTGTTGAATCGTCCGTGAGATGGTCCGTCATGGACCAGACGCTGAAATAGGGATCGTGCGTGATCAGCGGAACGGCGGGCGGCCGCAG
>JANXQZ010000225.1 GCA_025353235.1 Bryobacterales bacterium | reverse complement strand
GCGCTGTACGCCCGTGCGGGAATTCCAGACTATTGGGTGCTCGATGTTAAGCGGCGTCGGATAATCGTTCATCGCGAACCTGTGGACGGTACATATCAATCCATCACCGCATTCAGCGAACACGAACCATTGGCGCCTCTCGCCGCCCAAGCATCGTCAGTCACCGCAGCCTACCTTCTGTAGCCTCGTGATAGCATGAACGTTGTCAGGCTTCGGGCTCCGTGCAACGGGCGGCTGTGAACCCCGCCAGGTCCGGAAGGGAGCAACGGTAACGGTTTAACTCGTGTGCCGCGGATCACCCGAGGTCTGGCATATCCGCTTACACTCTCCATGTATCAGGTGATTGCCCGAAAATACCGGCCGCAAAGTTTTGCGGAGCTGATCGGACAGGAGCACGTTCGCACTACGATTGAAAACGCAATTTCCCAACGCAGGATCGCTCACGGCTATATTCTGGCAGGCCAGCGCGGGACCGGGAAAACCACGGTTGCCCGCATCTTCGCTCGCTGTCTGAACTGCATCGAAGGTCCCACGCCGAAGCCCTGCGGCGTTTGCGCAAGCTGCACGGAAATTCCGCTGGGCAGCGCGGTAGACGTGATTGAAATCGATGCAGCCTCCAATCGGGGTATCAATGAGATGCGCGAACTGCGCGACAATGTGCGCTATCGGCCAGCTCGCGACCGCTACAAAGTTTTCATCATCGACGAAGCGCACCAGATCACCACCGAAGCTTTTAACGCTCTGCTGAAGACGCTGGAAGAGCCGCCCGAGTGGGTCGTGTTCATCCTCTGCACCACCGAAGTTCACAAATTCCCAACCACCATCGCGTCGCGCTGCCAACAGTTCAGCTTCCGCTCCGTGGATTTCGCGGAAGTTGTGACGCGCATGGCCTACATCTGCCAACAGGAAGGCATCGAAGCCGACCAGGAGACTCTCGCCGCGCTCGCCCAAGCTGGCGAGGGCAGCGTCCGCGATTCGCTGTCCGCGCTGGATCAGGCCATCGCCTGCTGCGGCACCAAGCTGGACCCGACCGAAGTGCGCGGATTGCTCGGCATGTTCTCGCTCGATTCGCTGGGGCAAGTGGCCCAAGCCTTGGCGCAATCGGATTCCCGGCGCATGCTCGATGTAGTCTTGGAACTCGAACGCAACGGTCGCAATCTGCAGCATTTCTGCCGCGAACTGGCGCGCTACTTTCGCAACCTTCTGGTATCTAAGGTGGCCGGTCCAAACACCCGCTTGATAGCCGCCTCGCCTCGCGAACAGGAACAGCTTGCCGCTACAGCGGCGGGATTCTCCGAGGAAGACCTCACGCGCTACATGCAAATCACGCTGGACGTTTTTAAGGATCTGCAAACTTCCATTCAGCCTCGCTTGCATCTGGAGATTGGGCTGCTCAAGCTGGTTCACGCGGGACGCATGGGTACTGTGGAGCAGGCTCTAGCTGCCGTTGGCGAGCCTTCGCCAGCACCTCGGCCCAGCCTCCAGCCTGCTAAACCGGTTCCCGCGCCGAAGCCGCAACCAAGCGTCCAAGCTCCTGCCGCCGTAACCGATGCGTGGCGTGATCGGCTGCATGCCAAGCTTCTTGAGCTCGGCCTGGACCACACCGCCGATAGCCTCGAACACTCCCTCATCACTGAGGCCAACGGAGAACTGCAATTTGTCACCGACGACGAATTGCTGCACATGCATGAGAAGGAACTCGCGAAAGCCGTGCAGCAGGTGGCTGGGCGGCCGATGAGGATCAAGATCACGATCGGGAAGCCGGGTGCCCAATCCGCGCCAACCCCCGCCAAACCGAAAGACGACGTCTCGGAACGTGCCTTGGCTCATCCCGAGGTGCGCCGTTTTCAGGAGTTATTTCCCGACGCTCAGGTCCGCGCAGTGCGAAACTTGAAGGAATAGCAACCGTATGAAACTACCGGGCAACATGCAGAACATGATGAAGCAGGCCGAGCAGATGCAGCGCAAGATGCAGGACGAGATTGCGCTCATCAAGGTCGACGCGACGGCGGGCGGGGGGATGGTTTCCGTCAAGATGGACGGAAAGAAAAACGTGCTGGCCGTCAAGATAGACCCCGAGGTTGCGGGCGACGTCGAGATGCTGCAGGACATGGTGCTGGCCGCCATCAATGAAGCTGCTAAGAAGGTGGACGACGAGATTCAGCAGAAGATGGGCGGATTGCTGGGCGGGCTCGGGCTGCCTCCTGGCATGTTTTAGGCTCCATGCCCGATTTCGCCGAGCCCCTCGCGCGACTGATTCAGGAATTTAAGCGGCTGCCCGGCATTGGGCAGAAGTCGGCGCAACGGCTTGCGTTTCATGTGTTGCGCACGTCGCGGGACGATGCAGCGAGTCTCGCCCAGGCACTGGTCGACGTGAAGGACAAGCTTGTCCTGTGCGCGCAATGCAACAACATCGCCGATAGCGAACTCTGCAACTTCTGCCGCGATCCCAATCGCGAGCAATCCTCTAT
>JANXQZ010000031.1 GCA_025353235.1 Bryobacterales bacterium | reverse complement strand
TCGGTAAAGTACACTTTGGTGAGTTCGCCCGCCACTTGCGACTTCACCTGGATCACTGCGGAGGCTTCCACATTGCCGATTGCACGAATCTCCACCGGAAAGGACTCCTGCGTAGCTAAAGCGACACTCACCGGAACGGCTGGCGGTGGACCGGCAGCTTGCGGCTTCGCTGCTGGTTTGCAACTGCCCATCATTAATACGATGACGAGTAGTGTTGCGTAGTGGGGTGAACGAAACAAACGCGAGGCTCCTGTTTACAAGCCTATTTTAACGGATGGTGTTATACAATCACGCGGAAGCGCGCCGAGGCGTACTGGGGAATGACTTTATCGGTCGTAATCAGTGTTAAATCGTCCACCATGGCTTGGGCAATAAGAGCCCGGTCGAACGGATCCTGGTGAATGGCTGGCAAATGATATACAGAGTTTATATGTTCCGGTCGGAGCGGCACGGGAGTAGCGGCAAGCTGATCGAGCGTATCGAGCCACCACGTGCGAGGAACCCCAACCTTTAGGGTTCCCTTCATGGATTTGAGCATCACTTCCCAGTAAGACGCTACACTCAAGAAGTTAGGCCCGCGAGCGACCGCGTCGCGTGCCTCGCCTGAGAGCGAAGCTGAGCGCACGGTGGCGATGAGCGCAACACAGGTATCCAGGAGGTGCCCGTTCAAACGCCACCTTCGAGAAATCGGTCAAGGTTGACCGGGGCATCCCATCCAGGCAGAAGTTCAATCCGATCCTGCATTCCATCGAAACGGACCTTTCGCCTCTCAGCCGGGGCCGGGCCGAGTTGTGCCACAGGCTTGCCGTTTCGCGTAATGACGACATGTTCGCCTGCCTCCACAGCTCGAATCAGTTGAGTGAGTGAGTTCTTGGCTTCAGCAACATTGACATCCATGGAAATAAGATAGCTGTTTTAAATGGCCATGTCAATACCCTGTCAAAATGGCCGGATATCATGGGTGTTTCCATGCCTGAACTTCAAACCTTAACACCGGAAATTGTCATTCACATCGCCCAGATCGCGAACATCCCGATGAAGGGCTTAGTCGCCACGATCGAGCTGCTCGATGAAGGCGGCACCGTCCCTTTTATCGCGCGCTATCGTAAGGAGGCTACGGGCAACCTGGATGAAGTGCAGATCCGGGAAATCGAGGAGAAGCTGTCCTATTTCCGCGAACTCGCCGATCGGAAGGCGACCATCCTTGCATCCATCCAGGAGCAAGGCAAACTAACCAACGATTTGAAAAGCCGCATTGGCACTACTCTCGATAAGAGCGATCTGGAGGATCTCTACCTCCCTTATAAGCCGAAGCGCCGCACCAAGGCGACCATCGCGCGAGAGAAAGGACTTGATCCGCTGGCGCTCTATTTATGGGAACAGATTCCGGCCGCTCAATCCTTGCGAGAGTTCGCCGCTACGTTTGGCGACATCGCTGAAGCGCTGGAAGGGGCCCGACACATCGTGGCTGAAATGGTGAGCGAGAGCGCCGACCTAAGGAAAGGCCTTCGCCTGATGATGTTCGACGAAGGCATTGTTGTTAGCCGCAAAGTCGAGGACGCCAAGGACGAGCAGGAAAAGTTCAAGATGTACTATGACTATCGCGAGCCGGTGAAGAAGATCCCCTCGCACCGGATGCTCGCGATCCGACGTGGCGAGAGCGAGAGCATCTTGTACTTCCTGATTGAGCTCGATGCCCAGGGGCCTGTGGCTTACCTGAAGAGCAAAATCCTGAAGCAGCCCGGAGATTGGACCCCGCAGCTTGAATTGGCCATCGAAGATGCTTACAAGCGGCTGCTGAACTCTTCTATTCAAGCGGAAGTTCGCATGGAGTTGAAGCAGAGGTCGGATGCGGAGGCGATCAAAGTCTTCCGAGAAAACCTGGAAAATCTTCTGCTCTCCCCGCCCGCAGGGCAACTCGCGGTACTCGCACTCGACCCCGGAATTCGAACCGGCTGCAAAGTTGCCGTAGTGGACGAGACCGGCAAGTTCCTCGAACATAGCGTGATCTATCCCCATCAGCCCAAGAACGACTTGGCTGGATCGGCCCGCATTCTGAAAACGCTGATTGCCAAACATCACGTGCGCGCGGTCGCGATCGGGAACGGAACTGCGTCTCGCGAGACCGATGCGTTCGTCAGACAGTTCTTCAAAGACGAGGGGCTCGATGGGATATTCAGTGTCACGGTGAACGAATCCGGCGCTTCCATCTATTCGGCCTCCGACATTGCGAGGCAGGAGTTTCCAGACCTGGATCTCACGGTGAGAGGCGCTATCTCCATTGCTCGCCGCCTGCAGGACCCCCTGGCCGAACTTGTCAAAATTGACCCAAAATCGATTGGCGTGGGCCAGTACCAACACGATGTCGACCAGAGGCAATTGCAACAGTCGCTTGAAACCACCATCGAGAGTTGCGTCAATCGCGTGGGAGTCGACCTGAATACCGCCTCGTGGGCGCTCCTGCGCTATGTTGCAGGCATTACCGAGCGCACCGCTCAAAAGATCGTTGAATTTCGCAATGAGAAAGGCAAGTTCCGCTCGCGAGTGCAAATCACGGCGGTAAGCGGGATCGGTCCGAAGACTTTTGAGCAGGCGGCTGGCTTCCTTCGAATTCGGGGTGGAGAGAACCCCCTGGATATGACGGCAGTTCACCCCGAATCGTATCCGGTGGTGGAGCGCATCGCCGCATCGCTCGGCAATTCCGTTGAGGATCTGATCAAGAATCCGGACTTGCTGCGGAAGGTGAATCGCGAGGGTTTGGCAGCGGGCGTCTACACGCTCAATGACATCTTCGAGGAACTGCGCAAGCCGGGCCGCGATCCGCGCGATAAGTTCATCGCTCCGAGTTTCAAGGACGATGTGCGCGAACTTTCGGATCTCAAGCCCGGCATGACGCTGGAGGGGCAGGTGACTAACGTGACCAAGTTCGGAGCCTTTGTGGATGTGGGGGTGCATCAGGACGGTTTAGTTCACGTAAGCGAGCTATCGAACAAATATGTTCGGGATGCAAGCGAGGTGGTGAAGGTGGGGCAGATCGTGAAGGTGCAGGTGCTCAGCGCGGATGCGAAAACGAAGCGAATCGCATTATCGATGAAGGCGCTGCAAGCTCCGCCTCCAATGCCGCAACACCGACCCGAGCAGCTGCCAAGGCCCACGATGGACGACAAAGTTGCGGCCTTGGCGAACCGCTGGAACAAACGATAACTTTACGCGCCCCTGCTATATTCCCTTCGCTTCTAGTCTCGCCCCCAGTGCCTTTGCATTGGGAAACTGCTCGTAAGCCCGGCGCAAGTGAGCCAGAACCTCCTTGGCGGATTTGTGCTGCTGCAGCAGGCTCAAGGCCAGAATGAACTCTGCCTTTTGCCGATGAGGGATCAAGTTGCGTCGTGCGCCGGGCCTCCAACTCTGCCTCGCGAAACCGGCTCAGTGAAAACAGCA
>JANXQZ010000167.1 GCA_025353235.1 Bryobacterales bacterium | reverse complement strand
AAAACGACCCTTACGCGGCAGACCTTTTGGGACAGATCTCGCGCCATTTGTGGCATCTTTCCTGGCGCGATGAGCCTCAAGAAACCCGCCAAAAGAAAGCAATCGAGACCTCCCATCTTGCGGCTCAGGCTGTGCGCGGCTTCGTCCGTGCGCAGCAGTTTGATGCACGGGCTTACTTCGCTGGCTTCAACGCACTGATCCTGATTACCGTGCTCGATGACCTTCGCAAGAGCACAGGAGCCACACCAGCGGAAATCTGGCCGGCGAACCTGGACGTGCAGGAGCTGATGATAGTGGTGCAGTTCTGCGCAAAGAATTCTAGAGAACGAGCCCTTGAGAACGGCGACTCCGTGGAGCAGTTCTGGACCACCACGACTCTGTCCGGCATCGCATTGATCCAGAACGATGAAGAGAAGGCGCTTCAGCGCATCCGCGAGGCGTGCAGTATTCCGGGCGCGACCTCCTTTCAATTGAACGCTTTTCAGGAACGATTGTTGCTGATCGACGAACTGGATTTCCGGCCTTCGTTTGTAAAGCCCGCTCTGGTCTTAGTTCGTCTCGCACTCAAACAAAAGGATCGGCGTTGCACTTGCGAGCGGGTATTTCTCTGGGCTGGCTACCCAGTGGACAAGGACACCTATTTAAAACAGCGGTTCCCCGAGTCGAGCATCGATTCCGTGCAACAGCGGATCGAGAAGGCTCTCAGTGAATGGAATGTGGGAAAAGACGATTTGGCAATCTGCGAAGGAGTCCATGAGGGTGATATTCTTTTCGCGGAAGCTTGCCGGAAAAGGGGAGCGCGGGTGCGCTTGATGCTGCTCGAACCTGTTAACGGAAAGTTTCATCAGGCCTTTTGGCCGTTTAGATCTGAGAAGTGGGAGCAGCGTTTTCACGAGTTGCGTTCAGCGCTTGGCGAAGACGTCTGGTTTCACTCGGAGCATCTGGGGTCGGCTTTGGATGTGACCACTCCCGAGGGTCGGCGATCTGTGCAGCGCCGTCATAAGAACTGGCTGATAAACACTGCGGCCTTTGAGGCCGAACCGGCATCGGATCGGCTGTCGGAGGCGTCTCCCGATTTTACGGGGCGCTTATATGGCTTGTTTCTCTGGAATGGAGAGGGTGAGGGCGAAAATCCGGAGGACCCTTCCTACTTCATACGGCTGGTGGATAAGTTCAACGGCTACCAGGGTCAGGTGAAGATTATCAGTGCGGTTCCGGCTCCGGTCGTCGGTTCATAAGAGGTAGCGGCATGCGCCATTCGTGCTACCAAATTCAATAGCTTTCTTAGCCTTCACGCTCCTTCACTGCTAGGCTTCCAGCGCTACAGCGCCCTTGGGCTTCGCTTGACAAGCAAGAATAATTCCCTTGGACTTATCGTCTGCATCGAGAGCGTCTTGCACTTCCATATCGACCTCGCCTGAAACCGCCACCCGCCGCAGCGGATGCGGGCAATCCTAGCTAGCTAGAGCCGCCTCTCGCCGGTAAGGCGGATCGTCTCATCCGCCAGGATGTTGCACGGCAGCGGACCCGTGGCCGCTTCCACGACCTCACAGGCGGCATTGTCTTTCAGTCGGGTCACGAACAACACCCCGCCAGCTGTCCACTTGCTGAACAGCGCATAGTCGTTATAGCCCCGGTCCGTGGCCACAATGGATCCGGCGTTCAGATGCAGGGATTGGGCCACGCGCACATCGCTGGTCCTGCCTTCGGTGATCAGGCGCTCGGCGATCTGATCCCAGCGCGTGACTGCGCCGAAATGGCCTTTGACGTCCGAACGAAGCGCATCAATGTCATAGGGGTGGCTTGGGCGCGAGACTAACATGCGAGAATACCGGACATGGCCGCACTCTCCAGACGATCGCTCTTGCAAGCCGCCGGTGCGTTCGCCATTAAAAAGACGAGGCGGACCGACATCCGCTTGAAAGAAGTGCGCTTCGCATTCGAAGACTTTCACTACCGCACGCCCTACAAATTCGGAGGCATGCTGGCTGATCGCGTCACGCTGCTGAATGTCACTTGCGCGGTGGAGGACGGTGGCGGAAGGTCCGCGCATGGCTTCGGATCCATGCCGCTTGGAAACATCTGGTCATTTCCTTCGCGCTCGCTTTCTTACGAGACGACCCTCGGTCTGATGAAAGAGTTGGCTGGGCGCATTGCGAAAATAGCAGGCAGTTATCGCGAGTATGGGCATCCCGTGGACATCGGCGTCGCGCTCGAGCCTGAGTATTTGAAGGCCGCAGCCGACATCACGCTCGCGCATAAGCTTGCCGAGCCCATTCCTAAGCTGTGCGCGCTGGTAACGTTGAGCCCTTTTGACGCAGCGGTTCACGACGCCTACGGCAAACTTCACGGCCTAAACTGCTATGCAACTTACGGCCCGGAGTTCATGGGCAACGACCTTGGGCATTATCTTGGACCCGAGTTCGCGGGCGAGTACCTCAATCAGTATGTGCTTCGCGATCCGGTTCCAAAGATTGCCCTGTATCATTCCGTTGGCGCGGCGGACCCGATCGTGGCATCCGACATTCGAAAGCGGATCAACGACGGCCTTCCCGAAACGTTGCCCGAGTGGATCGAATACAACGGCATTAAGCGGATCAAGATCAAGCTGAACGGCGACGACCTTGGTTGGGATGTGGATAGGGTGGTAAGCATAGATCGGGCAACGACGGAAACCCAGGCTCGCCTCACCGTCCGCGAATGGTTTTACTCGCTCGATTTCAATGAGCGGTGCCCCAACGTGGAGTATCTGCTTGGCTTCCTGCGCCGACTGAAGCAGCGAACGGCTTCCGGATTCGACCGCATTCAGTATATTGAGCAGCCTACGAAACGCGATCTGGAGAAAGACCGCCGGAACGTCATGCATGAGGCTGCCAAGATTCGTCCCGTGGTGATCGATGAATCGCTCACCGATGTGGAGGCGCTGCTCCGGGCGCGCGATATGGGCTACACCGGAGCGGCTCTCAAAGCATGTAAAGGGCAAAGCCAGGTGCTGCTGATTGCCGCAGTCGCACAGAAGCGCAAGATGTTCTTGTGCGTGCAGGATCTGACCTGTCCTGGCGCGTCTTTGATCCACTCGGCGGGACTGGCGGCCCATGTCCCTGGCGTGACCGCAATCGAGGCAAACGCCCGCGAATACGTGCCCGAAGCGAACAAGCCGTGGGCTGATCGCTATCCCGGAGTGTTCGTCGTGCGCGACGGGTTTATGCGGACCTCAGACCTTACAGGTCCTGGGCTGGGGACGTGAATGATTAGATCGGGTTGCTATCATGAAAGCGGTTGGAGGTCGTCTGAGTCAGGCAACACTTTCGGTCCCGTTCGACGCGGCAAGCGCTGCCAAGCGGAGGTCGCTCATTCTGGTATTCTGCTGCACCCTCGTCGGAGCGGCCGCGCAGATGTTCATCAAAACCGGTGCTGGCAGACTCGCCCGGCCCGGCTTTTTAGGCGCGGTGCTCGGCATGTTCACCAACCCCCTTCTGTTTACCGGATATGCCTTGTACGGTCTCAATACAGTCCTGCTGGCAGTCGCGCTTCGCGATAACGAATTGTCGCTGCTGTACCCGGTGATCGCGCTCACTTACGTGTGGGTGTGCATTCTGTCCGTGGGCATATTGCATGAAGCGCTGAACCCGTTCAAAGTGATCGGAATCGCGACGATTGTCATGGGAGTTGCGATTCTGGGCAGGGGCGGCCGGTCTTGATTACGCCGCTCTCGTCCATTTTGCTGGTTTTTGTTGGATCGTTCTTCGGATCGTTCGGAGCCGTTTTTCTTAAGGCCGGCTCTGGCTCCCTCAAGCTCAACATTAAAAGCTTCCTCCTGAACTGGCAGTTGCACGCGGGCATTTTCTTCTATTTGCTGTCGTCGGTATTCTTTGTGCTCGGTCTCAAGAAAGGCGAACTGACCATTTTGTACCCGCTGGTATCGCTCGGTTATGTCTGGACGCTGATCTGGTCGCGCATCTTCTTCCATGAACCCTTGACGCGCACGAAATTCGTTGGCTTGGGCACCATTCTGTTGGGCGTTGTTGTCCTCAATCTAGGTAATCGGTAGGTGCGCTCCGACTATAACCGTTGACAATATATCCACAGTGGGTATAATTGTCTCATGGCCAGTCTGAAACCGCCCGACCCCGCGACGCTGCTCCCGCTTCCTTCTGCCGTCTTCCACATCTTGATGGCCCTCGCTGGGGGCGAACGTCACGGGTATGCCATCATTCAGGACATCGCTGCCCGAACCGAGAACCAGCTCAGGCTTGGGGCCGCTACGCTGTATCGCTCGCTGCAGCGCATGCTTGAGCAAGGGCTTATTGCAGAAAGCGGGGATCGACCCGCGCCCGAACTCGACGACCAACGCCGCCGTTACTATCGCATCACCCGCTTCGGTGAATCGGTTGCGCGGGCCGAAGTGCGGAGGCTCACAGACCTGGTGAGACTGGCTCGCGGCAGCGGCTTCGCTGCAGAGAAGGCGTGATGCTTTTTTTCCGAGCTCTGCTGCGCTTGTACCCTGGCTCATGGCGCGCTGAATACGGCGGAGAGATGTGCGCTGTTTTCCTCGCTCGCCGGAAATCCGAATCTGGCGCGATCGCGATGTTGGCCCTCTGGATCGACACCATTGCGGACGTTCTAACTGGTGCAGCCGCGGTTCAGATCGATCAACTGCGCCAGGATCTCACTTACGTCGCTCGCACGTTTAAGCGTTCGCCCGGATTCGTAGTAACCTCGGTCGCCATAGCTGCCGTCGGCATCGGGGCAACCACGGCTGCCTTCACCATGGTGGATCATGTGTTGATTCGTCCACTCCCATTTGCTCATCCGGATCGGCTAGTCAAACTTTATGAAGATCATCCCTCCCAGGGCAGCCGCTTCGGCGATATGTCCCCGGCGAATTATCGCGACTGGAAGGGGATGAGCAAATCGTTCGAGATGGCTGGCGCGTATCGGGGCCTCTCGGTAAACATCACGGGAAGGGGCGATCCGCAAACTCTCGAGGGAGCGTCGGTCACAGCGGAAATATTTCCCATACTGGGCGTTCAGCCCATGCTGGGTCGCTACTTTGCGGCTCAGGATGATCGCGAGTCGGCACCGGGCACTGTGATACTCGGCTTTGGCTTATGGCAGAGTTTATTCGGTGCCGACCCTCAGGTGCTCGGACGCACCATCCGCCTGTACGACCTTCCTTACACGATCATCGGCGTGATGCCGAACAAGCTCTATTTCCCAAATCGCAGCGCTCAGTTATGGACCACTATGCGCTGGCGGCCCCGCGATCTCGAAGACCGCATGGACACTTATATCTTCGGGATTGCCCGTTTGAAAGCGGACGTCCCGCTGCGCCAGGCGCAAGCTGAGTTGAGGACCATCGCCGCCCAGCTTGCCAAAGAATATCCGAAAGAACTTTCGCACACCGGCGCAACAGTGGAACTGCTTAGCGCGGAGGTTTCCAGCCAAGCCATGCTGATGCTCAAAGTGCTTTTCGGGGCTGCGATTTGCGTGCTTCTAATCGCGTG
>JANXQZ010000155.1 GCA_025353235.1 Bryobacterales bacterium | reverse complement strand
CGATCGTAGATGGAACCATCCTTGGCGTGCAGCAAAGTACGGGTTGCTGGATCGAAATTCGTTAGGTTGTTATTGGCCTCCCACTGCGGAGTTGCGTACTCATAACGCACGCCCAGATTTAAGGTCAGCTTCTGGCTGAGCTTATAGTCGTCTTGCAGGTACAGGAAGTGCTGATTCTGCCGGAGGTTCGCGATAAACAGAGTGCTCAGGGCGTACTGGCTGCGCAGGCCAAACAGGAAATCGCCAAAATTGTCGCCGCTAAACTTGCTGGCATAGGCATCCCGGCCAT
This sequence comes from Bryobacterales bacterium, assembly GCA_025353235.1. GTDB lineage: Bacteria > Acidobacteriota > Terriglobia > Bryobacterales > Bryobacteraceae > JANXQZ01. The sequence goes on along the minus strand of JANXQZ010000155.1, from coordinate 4,845 downwards.
ACAAAGGATTCACGTCCTGCACTTCGGTGTTCACTCGCTGAAACTCATAACCGGCTTTAAGCGAATGGCGGCCAAGCACTTTCGAGTAGTTCACCTTGGGGTTGTACAGCGTCGGATACTGCCACTGGGGATTCGTGGCTTGTCGGCCAAGATCGGAGTATCCGCCGATCTGCTGGGTGGGCAGGCCGCCTGAGATGCGCGGATCGGTAGGCAGTCCAGGAATGCCATACAGCGGGAACGCATTCGGCTGACCCAACCCTGCGGGCTTCTTGCCTGCGCGTGTCCGCGAAACGCCGAATCGGAATTCCACCACTTGGGAGGCAGAAGCCACCCAATTGATCCCTGTGGCGAGCTGCTGATTCAGAACATAGATCGAGCTATTTCCGCTGCCGCCTGACGGAGCCGGAAGAGGCGGCGTATCGAAGTCGTTGACCTTCCGCTGTCCGAGCCTGACAAAGCCGTTGATCTTTTGCGTGATCTGATAATCGAACTTCGCATTGTACTTGTCGTTGAAATAGCGAAACGGCTGCGAGATCAGAAAGTTGTTGCTGGCTCCGGCGAACGACGGCGCTGGCAAATCGCTTAACACCTTTAGAGCGAAAGGCTGAATTGCCGAGGCCGGAATTTGGGTGCCTGCTGGGTACGTTTTGCCCGTAAGCGGGTTCGTGACCGACACGGGCAGAATTCCTTGGCGCTGCGCCAGAGTCGGGATGGTCAGGAAGGTCGGGATGTTGCGGATCTGGCGAAAGCCCTCGTAGTCGAGAAAGAAGAAGGCCCGATTCCTCACGATGGGGCCGCCTGCGGTGCCGCCGAACTGATTGCGGTGGAACGGAAATTGTTTGCCCACGCGAGGTCTAACGAACCCGACGGCATTGAGGTCGGTGTTGCGCAGAAACTCCCACAGGTTCAGATGATACTGATTGGTGCCGCTGGCGTAGGCGACATTGATGGTGGCACCGGCACTGCGACCGTACTCGGCGCTTTCGTTGTTGGTTACTACTTGGAACTCGGCAATGGAGTCGGGCGTGGGCTGAACCACTTGGTTTGAAAAGCCTTGATTGCTGGTTCCGTACGCGTTGTTATCCAGGCCGTCGAGCAGGAAGTTATTGAAGGTGCTGCGGAGTCCGTTCACGTTGAACGCGCCTTCGCGGGGGAGCAGAGCCGAGGGGCTTCCGGTTCCTATGGCTGCTGCGCGGACGCCTGAAGTGAGCAGCACGAGGGCGGAGTACTCGCGTCCGTTGAGCGGGAGTTCGACAGTTGCAAGGTGACTGAATACCTGATCGCGCTGACTGGTTTCTGTCTCGACTAATGGCGCGGCACCGGTCACTTCCACGGTTTCGGCCACTTGTCCTACGGCGAGCTGGAGGTCGACGCGCTGGCGGGAGCTGACATTCACTTGGATGTTGCTGGCCAGGGCTTTCGAAAAGCCGGGCTGCTCGGCCGTGACGTTGTATATGCCGATCTTGACGGCTGGAAATTCATAGTTGCCGTTTGAGTCCGTCGTGGTGAATGCCAAGATGCCGGTTTCGGTGTTGAGGAGCGTGATCTTGACACCTTCCACTACGCCAGCGTTGGCATCTCGTACCGTACCGAGCACGCTGCCGCCATCGAATTGAGCGAAGGCTACCACCGCAGAAACGACGAGCAGAAAACAAATTGACGCAAAGCGATTCATTCATTAACCCCTTGATATGCGAGGTTATCACAGCGCGATGGTAATCGATTTACGGTTGAGTTACAGATCGGTGACACAGCGAAAAGCTGTCCATGGCGGAAGGCGACAGACGATCAGGCTAACTCTTCGCGAAGCGCCGGAAGAAGCTGTTCTCTTTCCACTGAGGACGCTCAGCGGCATTCGCTACTCTCTCCGTCAGACGAAACATGATCTCGTTGAATCGTGCAGCGGCCGCTTTATCCACCGGTTGATTCAGATCGTCCGATGGCGCATGATAGCGATTCTTGAGCCACTCCTTATGCAGCTTCTCTTCTGGCGATCCGGGCAGATACCCGAATTTAAACGCCAGCGCCGGCACCCCCTCGCGAATGAAGCTGTACTGATCGCTGCGAATGAAGAGATTGCGTTGCGGCTCTTTGTCCGCTTGAATCGTGATGCCAGCCTTCTCCGCAATGGCGCGAATATCATCTCCAAGGGTCGACTCATCCAGCCCTTGCACCTCTAGGAATTGAAGTTTATGCAAGGGCAGGAACATGTCCAGATTGATATCGGCCGCGATGCTCTTCGCATTCACTGTAGGGTGGGTCGCGAAATACCTTGATCCCTGCAGCCCCTTCTCTTCGCCCGTGACCGCAAGGAACACTAGCGAACGTTTCGGCCGGGTGTTCGACTCTTTCATCATTCTCGCAACCTCGAGAATGGTGGCAATGCCGGAAGCATCGTCCATGGCACCGTTGTAGATTGAATCCCCGTTGATCGGCTTCCCTACTCCGACGTGATCAAGATGGGCGCTCAGCACCACGTACTCGCTCTTAAGTTTCGAGTCCGAGCCCTCCAGCACGCCTACCACGTTGGGAGACTCTGTTGTCGACTTCGCCAACGCGACCTTGGCGCGAATTGTGACTTTCAGGGGAAAGTGCGGCAGCGGCTTGTCGCCATCGGCAGCGGCAAGTAGTTCCGCGATCGTATGCCCGGTGCCCTGGAAGAATCTGTCGGCGTGCTCGGGATTGATTGTAAGGTTGAGCTGCATGCCCTGCGTCTCTTTTAGCTCAACGTTGGCCAAGGACATGGAAGGCTGGAAGCGGGCCAGAGTCATGCGCGGCCAGGGCACGTCCATCGACTTGGGATTTGGAATGCTTGCGACCCCAAGCGCGCCTGCGTCTCGAAGTTGTTTCCACCGAACCCCAGCCGACTGGTAGTGCGATTTTAGAGCTCCGGGAATCGATTTAGGGCCCCCAGCAAGAGATACGACTATCTTGCCCTTCAGATCCAATCCGGACAAATCGTCAAAATTGGCTTCGGGCACTTTCAAACCGTAGCCAACGAAGACGGCCGGCGCCTCGGTTTGGTCCGCCGTATCGCCACGCAGGTTGATAATCGCGTCTGTGCCGAGTGTCAGCGGCTCTGGTTTGCTTTCGCGAACCAGCGAAAGGCTGGATCTGTTCTCATCGATTTGAACCACATCGAACTTCACGGGCTGCATGTAGCCGGTGACTCCTGCGGCTTTCAATCCAGAACGTTCGAATTCTCCAGCGACGTATGCAGCCGCTCTCGTGTAACCCTCGCTGCCAGTGTTGCGGCCTTCCATGTTGTCGTTGGCAAGCACTTGAATGTGCGACCACCAGCGTTGTCCCGCAGCGTCATAATCAGTGGCCGCAAGAAGCAGGAGGGTAAAACTTAAGAAGGCAAAGCAAGTCTTTTTCATGGAATCTTGATCGGCTGGCTACCGCGCCGCCTTCTTCACCGACGCCGTGTGTACCGCTCTCTTCGCCGTCGTATCCGTTTCCGCAGTTAAAGTCTGGACCATCTCCCGCCAGTACGATTCCTGCCGCAACTTCTCGTCCCCTTCCACGGGCTGCGTCTGCGAACGGATGGTACCCTTCCTATCGATCCAAACAATTTGCGGAACCACGCTTCGCATCATCGGAGAGTACTGCAGAAAGTCCAGGGCGCTGTCGCGGTCGGCGTACGCGATTGGATAATTGACCTTGAACGTTTTGATGAAATCCGGAACCAGCATCTTGGCCATGTCGTTCCAGGCAACTCCGATCGGTTGGAATCCTTTCGCTCCAAATTCGGTGTACAGCTTGCTGAACACCTGGGACGCATGCTGGCAGTGCGGACACGTCGTGTGCAGGAACTCGATCATCACCACTTTGCCGCGATAACTGCTGAGCAGCCTCTGTGTTCCGTCCGTGTAGTTCAGGACGAACTCCGGAGCATGCCGGGGCACAGGGGGCCCCTCGGCCCGCAGCGCGGACCCAGCCAGAAAAGCCGTAACGGAAATAATCGGGAACAAACGCATCAGAGGACTGTCTCCTTAAATTCCAGTTTACCGGATGTTCGGCCCGAACGAGGAGCTCATCCCTTCGATGCTCTCCACAATGCTGCCCTGCAACCACACCCGATAAAAGCCCCACTCATTGCGGCCTTCAAGCGCTCTCTCGTCTTCCTTGCCGGGCTCCGGCTTCTTTGATTTCGAGCGCAGTGCATCCCGGTAGAAGCGGAGGAACTCAAGCGCTTTCTCCGGACTCTCCCACGCGGATGCCCACGTCAGCACCGGATAGCTCTCATGCTTGTTTTCCAGCAACGTAAACTGGCTCCCCCGCAGCGCCGGGGCCAGCGACTCCGCTACGTTCTTGCTGCCGTACTGGGTCAGCAGAACCTGATAGTCGAACTCGCCCAAGGTGCCTTCGGCCAGTTTTCGGAAATGTTTTTCGTCGGGCACCCGAGGCGCATCAGGCAGCTTGGATTCCGCCAGCTCTAAATAGCGTTCCGGGTGAAGCACCTGCTGCGTGCTGATTGGCGCGCGCCGGAACACTTCGGCAAACCCCTGCTTGCCTAGTTTTCGGTACACCGCATCTTGAAACAGCATCCCGGCTTTATAGGGAAACACCAGCGACTCCCGCACATACAGCGGCGACTTTCCAAACACCGGATACTGAGATGCGTTTTCATCGAGCGAGTTGCTCATGGCCTCCAGGATCGCCTGCGGAACATCCGGGCCCAATCCGGCGCGCTGATGCAAATAGGCGGACATCAGCCAGCTCGCTTGACCCTCCATCACGGCCATGCGTGCGGTGGCCGCATCGTCGCTTTGTCCATTCTGCTTGATGTACTTCTCCAGGTGGAAATTCTGGTCGGCAAGCGCATGCGCCAGTTCATGCGCC
>JANXQZ010000082.1 GCA_025353235.1 Bryobacterales bacterium | reverse complement strand
AGATCGTCCAGCACGTCCAGCTTGGTAATCACGATGCTGTCGAAGCCGTTGATCATGGAAGTGTACTTCAAGAGCGGCACGTCAAACCAACCGCAGCGGCGCGGGCGGCCCGTGACGGCCCCGTATTCGTTGCCGGCTTTCCGCAGCCGTTCGCCTTCTTCGCCGTGCAACTCCGTGGGAAACGGACCGCTGCCGACGCGCGTAATGTAAGCCTTGGACACTCCGATCACGCCGTGGATGCTAGTCGGCGGCACGCCCGCGCCGGTGCAAGCTCCGCCCGCCGTCGCACTGGATGACGTTACGAACGGATAGGTCCCGTGATCCACGTCCAGCATCGTTCCCTGCGCACCTTCGAACAGCACGCGCTTCCCTGCACGGATCGAATCGTTCAGCAGTTGGGCCGTATCGCAAACCATCGGCCGCAGCGCCTCGCCGTATTCCAAATACTGCTCGCGAATGCCCTTGTAATCGATCGTTTCCTGAATGCCGAATGTCTGCGCAAGCAGCCGCTTATCTTCGGCCAGCGCGTCGTACATCGCCTCGAAAGTCGACCTGTCGAATAGATCCGCGATCCGGATCCCTCTCCTGCCCGTCTTATCTTCATAGCAGGGTCCGATTCCCCGCGACGTCGTTCCAATCGCGATCCGGTCTGCCCGTCCTTCCGACACTTTCTCCACCAGGCGGTGGAACGGGAAGATGAAGTGGGCCCGATTGCTGATCGCCAATTGCTTCCTGACATCGATACCCGCAGCTTCCAGCGTCTGCATCTCTTGCAGAAGCGCCGCCGGATCGATCACCACTCCGTTTCCGATCACGGCCTTTACTCCGGGCCGCAATATGCCGCTGGGAATCAGCTTCAAAACATACTTCGTGGGTCCGATAAACACGGTATGGCCCGCGTTGTGGCCGCCTTGATAGCGCGCCACGATATCGAATTTTTCGGAGAACAGGTCGACCACTTTGCCCTTTCCCTCGTCTCCCCACTGCGCGCCAAGCACTATGATGTTTCGCATGTCAGACCAAAACCTCCGATTGTAGCAGCTATGCTACGCTGACCTTTGATGCAGTTGTGCGACATATTTCTAGGACTCGGAGAGGAGTGCTTCAGCCAGCTCTTGCGGAACATTTCGCTAGGAAAGCTGAAGACGTATCAGCTTTTCGACCGGCTCAAGACGCGTCTGCGCGTCACGAAACTGAACACCGAGACCCTCAAGAAGGCTGGGCCCAAATGCTGGCAACGCTTCTCCGAGCCGGAGAACGAGGACTTCGCCAACGAACTCGGGCAGGCGATCCTAGTCTCGAATCTCGACATGATCAAAGCCGTGCTCGATGAGCTTGGCATCCCGCACGAAGATGGATTCTTCCCCAAGGATATGGACTCGTCGAAGTACCTGAATGAGGGCTGGCAAGAGAAGGTGCTGAGCCGCTTCAAGTCGACGTTTCCAGAAAGCCTGCTGCTCTTCTACATCAACCACCTGGGCTGGGAAATGGGTAAAGCCACCGAGGTGTATCTGCCGCATGCTGCGGAGGCGAACGCAGGCCCTGCATGAACGTCGCTTTTTTCGATGCGATCCGGTCCGGCGATGCCGTCAAGATCGGCGAGATGCTTCAGGTGGATCCGTCCCTGCTCAATGAGCGGGATGAAAGCGGGCTCGGCGCATTTACCGTTGCTCGCTACTCCCATCAGGATGCCATTGCGAACCTGCTGCTCGACAAAGGCGTCCAGTTGGACGTCTTCGCCGCCTGCATGGCTGGGGTCCAGGACCGGGTGGTGGAACTGCTTGCAGCCGATCGAGGACTAGTCAATTCGTACAGTCACGACGGCTGGACCCCTCTGCACCTCGCAGCCTTTTTCGGACACCCCGCGGTAGCGGAAGTGCTGCTGGCCAATGGCGCGGACGTGCATGCCCGGTCCACGAATGCCATGAAGAATACGCCCTTGCACGCGGCTGCAGCGGGCAGACACGCGGAAGCGGCCAGCGTGCTTCTGGCTCATGGCGCAGACGTCAATGCCACTCAGCACGGGGGTTGGACTCCGCTGCATGCCGCAGCCCAAAGCGGCGACGTGGAACTCGCCCGTCTGCTGATCGGCCTCGGTGCGGACTTGAAAGCGCGGGCCGAAAACAAGCAGAGCGCGCTCGATCTGGCGCTGACCAAAGGACACCAGGAAACTGTGGAACTCCTGGAAGAACACGGGGCGGAATAGAGAGTGCTGCAAGAGAAGATCGCGCAGGTGCAGGCTGCGGCGCTGGATCGCATTCGAGCCGCCGAAAATCTAGACGACTTGGAATTACTCCGAGTGGACGCGCTGGGCCGCAAGGGATCGCTCGCCCAATTCAGCAAGGAGTTCGGCAAGCTGTCCGCAGAGGAGCGCTCTTCCGCTGGCAAGTCCCTGAATGCCGCGAAGGAAGCTCTCGAAACTGCTTTCGACGCCAAGAAGCAAGCTTTTTCCGGTGCCGCCCTCGACACGCGTTTACGCGCCGAGTGGGTTGACCTCACGCTGCCCGCGCCCGGTCCGCTCCCCGGCAGCCTGCATCCTGTCACCCAGATTCAATCCGAGATCGAAGACCTG
>JANXQZ010000059.1 GCA_025353235.1 Bryobacterales bacterium | reverse complement strand
CGCTTAAAATAGCGGCGGGAGCTATTCTGTTGTAATGCGCGTTCTCTGGTTCCTCTTGTGCTCTCTCGCTCTCGTGCGCACTGTGCCCGCCGAGCACATGGAGGGCGTGAAGCAGCCGGTCCAAATCTTGCGCGACCGCTGGGGCGTTCCTCACATCTACGCCCTGAATACGGAAGATCTCTTCTTCGCTCAGGGATTCATCGCGGCCAGAGATCGCCTCTTTCAAATCGACTTATGGCGTCGCATCGGAACCGGCAAGCTTGCCGAGGTGCTGGGTCCATCGGCTATCCCGCGCGACAGAATCGCCCGCCTGGTTCGCTATCGCGGCAATTGGGACGACGAATGGAAGAGCTACTCGCCCGATGCCAAGCTGATAGCAACGGCGTTTACTGACGGAATCAATGCGTTCATCAAAACGCTGGGAGGCAAACGCACGCTTGAGTTTGCTATCGCCAAGTACGACCCAGGAGTCTGGGAACCCGAAGACGTGACCGCTCGCGTCGCGGGTCTGCTCATGACTCGCAACATGGGGAGCGAGGTGCAGCGTTCCATCGATGTCACGAAATTCGGCATTGATAAAATTCAAGAACTGCTGCCGCCCGAGCCGTTTCGCATGTTCGATCCGCCCAAAGGCCTGGATTTGGCCAGCATCACCGCCGACGTGATTCGCGACTATACTGCGGCCACCGGACCAGTCACGTTTCCGGGCGAACAAGGCAGCAACAACTGGGTGGTGGATGGAACCATGACGATGTCCGGAATGCCCATCCTCGCCAACGATCCTCACCGGCCTATCCAGTTGCCTTCTCTGCGCAAGACGGTTCATTTGGTCGCCCCTGGATGGAATGTGATCGGAGCCGGGGAGCCCGCGCTGCCGGGAGTCGCATTGGGGCACAACGAGAACATCGCATTCGGCTTCACGATCGTTGGGATTGACCAACAGGACCTTTATATCGAGAGCACCAATCCTGCTGATCCTAACGAATATCGGTACCGGGGCGAGTGGAAGAAGATGGACATCGAGCGGCAGGAGATCGCCGTGAAGGGCGCGAAGCCAAGCAGCGTGGAACTGCGCTACACGATCCACGGAGCCATTCTTCATGAAGATCCGGCGCACAACCGGGCTTACGCCTTGCGCTGGGTGGGCAGCGAACCCGGCGGGGCGGGGTATCTCCCGGCACTGTCGCTGGCCCGCGCTTCCAACTGGGATGAGTTCAAGAAAGAGGCGGCTCGTTACAAAGTGCCTTCCGAAAATCTGAACTATGCGGACAAGGCTGGAAACATCGGATGGATCGCGGCCGGACTCTCGCCAGTGCGTAAGAATTGGTCTGGCTTGTTTCCGGTCCCTGGCGAAAACGGGGATTACGAGTGGAGCGGATTTCTCGGCGTCGAGGATCTTCCCCAGAGTTTCAACCCGCCCCGCCATTTCATCGCAACTGCGAATCACAACATTCTTCCAGAGGGCTATTCAAAGCAGCTATCGTACGAGTGGGCTCAACCCGACCGCTACCGCCGCATTGTGGAAATGCTCTCCAGCGGGAAGAAATTCGAGGTCCAGGATTTTGAGACCATG
>JANXQZ010000041.1 GCA_025353235.1 Bryobacterales bacterium | reverse complement strand
GCGGCACCAGCATGGCCGCGCCGCACGTCTCTGGTGCCATCGCGGCCTTCTTATCGGTTCGCTCCGAGTTTATCGGCGAACCGGAGAAGGTGAAAGAAATCTTCCTTGCGAACACGATCGATCTGCGCCGTGAACGGTGCTTCCAGGGCGCGGGATTGTTGGACTTGATGAAAGTGCTGCAGGCTGTGTAAGAGGACCATGATTACAGACTTTGACTTCTTTCCATTGACCTTCGACGAAAATGGCAAGCTGGGGAACCCGGCTCAATTCACTGCTTTGAATACCCGCGCTGCCACGGCTACCGACGTGATCTTCCTGGCGCATGGATTTCGAAATAACGAAAACGATGCCACCACGCTGTATGCGGGCATCCTGAAAACGTTCAAAGAGAATCTGGCGCGTCCGGAGTTTCACGGAGCGGGGAACCGAAACGTCATCGTGGCTGGCGTTTATTGGCCGTCGAAGCCGTTTCAGGAGACCTTTTCATCCTCGGACGCCTCCGGTGATGGATCGGTTCAAGCCGCCGACGACGAGTTGCAGGAGATGGTCGCGGTTCTCCAGCAACTCGAAAGCATGAAAAACATGTCTCCCGAACATAGCGCCGAACTTGATCAGGCGATTGCGCTCTTGCCCGAAGTGAAGAACGACCCCGACACGCAAGATGAATTTGTAGGGCTTGTTCTCTCCATCCTCAATGACACGGAACTGGATGTCACCGAGGGCTTGCAGCAGATTCGTGCGCAACAGGGTTCGGATTTGCTCGGCAAGCTGAGCACGCCCGTGATTCTTCCCACGGTGCAATCGGACAGCGACCAGGACGAAGGCGGCACGCTCGCGGTGGGTTCGTTTATTCCTTCCACTGGCAACGGGGCGGCATTGTCAGTTGGTTCGTTTTTTGGATCGATCTTCGGCAAGATCGGCCAGTTCCTCAATCTCACAACCTGGTACATCATGAAGAGCCGCTCGGGATCGGTGGGCGCTACCGGGGTAGCCAAAGCTGTGCGGGACCTTAAGGCTACCCATCCAGCGATCAAGATTCATCTGGTGGGGCATAGCTTGGGGGGCCGCCTCATGGCAGGCTGCGCTAAATCGCTCGCTCAACCGCCCGTCTTGCAGCCGGCCTCCTTGACCCTTCTCGAAGCGGCGTTCTCGCACTACGGCTTCAGTGCCAACAATGGAGCCGGCACGCCCGGTTTCTTCCGTGATGTGATCGATAAGAAAGTGGTGAAAGGTCCGATGATCTCAACGTTCTCCTTCCAGGACACTGTCGTTGGCCATGTATACGCGATCGCATCGCGGCTAGCCGATGACAATGTGAAGGCGATCGGAGATGCCAACGATCCGTTTGGCGGGATCGGGAGAAACGGGGCTCAGAAGACGGTAGAGTCTGCGGCAGTCAAGCTGAAGACAGCCGCTGCACCGGGGGCTCCTTATACCTTTACCCCAGGCGTGGTGACGTGCTTGGATGGATCCGGCGGTTTGATTAAGGAGCACGGCGATGTCGCCAACTCGGATGTGACGTACGCTCTCGCATCCGCTGTTGCGATGACCTAATGAACCTTCTTTATATGTGCGACAACATTCTGAATCTGTCCATGGCTAAAGGCCACTATGTTGCTTTGTGGGGCAGGCAATCTTGCCTGCGGACGCGCTTTCCAGCGCGTCCTGCCGCCTGGAAAGGCGGCTGCAGCCAGGATTGGCTGCCCCACAAGAACATCTTCGTTTGCTTCACCCTTGCGCTCGTCACACTCTCCTGCGCCCGCAAGCCCGGCGGGATTCAACCCGGACCCGAGTTCTCGAAGACGTTCCAGGAGGCGCTAATCGCTGCCAAGCCTGGTGCCGTGATCAACCTTCCTGAGGGCAAGCACGAAGTGGATCGCACTTTGTCGCTTTCCGTCGACAACGTCACTATTCGGGGCGCGGGTATCGACAAGACCGTGCTTTCGTTCAAGAATCAGAAAACTGGATCGGCTGGCTTGCTGGTCACCTCCAACGGGTTCACGCTGGAGGACGTTGCGCTCGAAGACACCAAAGGCGACGGGATCAAGGTCAATGGTGCGACCGGTGTAACGATTCGCCGCGTTCGTGCCGAGTGGACCGGCGGTCCGAACGAGAAGAACGGCTCCTACGGGCTCTATCCCGTTCAGTGCAAGAATGTGCTGATCGAGGATTCGGTAGTAAAGGGCGCATCGGACGCAGGCTTCTACGTAGGCCAGTCAAAGAACATCATTGTCCGCCGCAATCGGGCCGAAGGAAACGTCGCTGGCATCGAGATCGAAAACTCGCAATACGCGGATGTCTACCAGAACACCGTAACCAGGAACACCGGCGGCATTCTCGTTTTCAATCTTCCTGATCTGCCCGTCAAGGGAGGCCAGATCACGCGCGTGTATGAAAATCAGGTGTTCGAGAACAATACGGAAAATTTCGCGCCCAAGGGCAACATCGTAGCCAAGGTTCCGGCGGGCACGGGCGTGATGGTGATGGCCACCAACCACATTGAAGTCTTTAAGAATTCTATTCGCGACAATCAGACGGTGAACGTGTCCATTGTGAGTTATCTCACGACGGGGAACCCCATGAACGATCCCGGCTACGATCCCTTTACCGAGTCCATCTACATCCACGACAATACAATCTCGGGCGGAGGGAACGCACCGGCCGGACGCATCTCCGCCTCGCTGGCGCCCCTTCTGGGCAAACCGCTTCCCGCTATCCTTTACGATGGAGTTATGAACCCGGCGAGACTGAAAAAAGGCAAACTGCCGGAAGAGGCACGGATCTGCATCCAGCGAAACGGTGACGCCGCGTTCGCCAACTACGATGCGGCACATAACGGCAAGCGTGTCGACCGGACCCTCGCTCACTACGATTGCGCGCTTCCTGCATTGACAGAAGTGGCGGCCGGAGGCCAATAGAACGGTGGATTGGAAGTGGACAGGGTTAGCGTCGGTTGCCCTGGTTCTATGCTCGGGTTGTAGACATGAGGCGCGCACCTTCGGCGACAACGATGGATTTCCTGACAATCTGTCGGCATGGAATCTGTTCGTAGGCACGCCTTCGGATTTGAAGCCGAACGATCGCGTGGTCTCCTACAATCTGAATACGCCTCTGTTCTCCGATTACGCCACTAAGCGCCGCGTCGTTTGGATGCCGCCCGGTACTGCGGCTTCTTATAGCGATAGCGAGGCGTTCGAATTTCCGGTCGGAACCGTATTCGCCAAGAGCTTCTCTTATCCGGATGCCGCCACAGGCAAGGAGAAGCTGATCGAGACACGAATTCTTGTTCGCACTGGTTCTGGATGGTATGGCTTGCCTTACGTCTGGAACGCCGCGCAGACGGACGCAAAATTGGAGACGACGCCGAATCCAGTGCCTGTTATCTATACTCATGCCTCTGGTGAAAAAGAGGCTTTTGAGTATGCGATCCCGAATGCGAACCAGTGCAAGGGATGCCATGAGAAGTCGAAGATGATGACGCCGCTCGGCCCCAGGGCGCGCAACCTGAATCGCGATCGCCAGCTTGAGCAGTGGACCCAGGCCGGTATTCTGAAGGGCGCTCCCGTGAACCCGCCCCGCGCTGCCGTGTGGAACGATCCTGGATCGGGTACCCTCGAAGCTCGCGCGCTGGTGTATCTGGATGTGAACTGCGCCCATTGCCATAGTCCAGGCGGGCCTGCTAATACTTCGGGTCTTTATTTGACGTACAACCAAACCGATCCGCTGCGGCTCGGTTTTAGAAAAGTGCCGGTGTCCGCAGGCAATGGCTCTGGCGGACTGCTTTACGACACGGTGGCGGGTCATCCTGAGCAATCGATCCTGGTGCATCGCATGGAATCGAGCGAGCCGAAGATCCTCATGCCGGAATTAGGGCGTAGCCTGGTGCATCGGGAAGGAGTGGCTTTGATCCGCGAGTGGATCCGCCACCGGACGTAATCTTATGATGAGATTTACGCAATGAAGCTCCTGCCTGTTTTCTTGATCTCAATGTTATCCGCATCCTCTCAAACGTTTCCAGACCTCCAGCGGCTTACCAAGATGACCGCCCGATTTGCGCCGACAGATCTCAAGGTGGATACTTCGCATTTATCTCCCGGAGATCTGAAGGCTCTCGCCAAGCTGATTGGGGCGTCGCATATTGTGGACAAGATCTTCCTTCAACAGCGTTGGAGCGGAAACGAAGCGCTCTTTGCCAAGTTGAAGGGGGACAAGACTCCGCTGGGGTTGGCCCGTCTGCACTATTTTGGGCTGAATAAAGGTCCTTGGTCGGACCTCGATGAGCACGCTGCATTTTTGCCGGATGTTCCGTTGAAGAAGTTGGCTGGCGCGAACTTCTATCCAGAGGATATGGAGAAGGCGGAGTTCGAGACCTGGGTCAAGACGTTGCCGAAAGACAAGGCCGCTATCGCCGAAGGATTTTTCAGCGTTCTTCGCCGCAATGCAAAGCGTGAGCTTACGGTGGTCCTGTATAGCGAGGCTTATCGACCGGACTTGGAAAAGGCAGCTGGGCTGTTGCGGGAAGCGGCGGCCTTTACGGACAATGACAGCCTGAAAAAGTTCCTTTCCCTGCGCGCCGATGCGTTTCTTTCGAATGATTATTACCAGAGCGATGTTGCATGGATGGATCTGGACGCTCCGCTCGATATCACCATCGGACCGTATGAAACTTACAACGATGAGATCTTCGGCTACAAGGCGGGCTTCGAAGTCTACGTAAATCTGCGGGACGAGGCCGAAACAGCCAAGCTGCGTTTCTTTGCCGATCACTTGCAGGAGGTTGAGAATAATCTGCCGATGGCGCCGGAGTACCGCAATCCCAAGCTCGGTGGACAAGCGCCGATCCGCGTGGTGAATGAAGTTTACTCGGGGGGCGATGGCAATCACGGGGTCCAGACTGCGGCGTACAATCTGCCGAATGACGAGCGAGTGGTGACCGAGAAAGGCAGCAAACGGGTGATGCTGAAGAATGTGCAGCAGGCGAAGTTCGACAAGACCCTGATCCCAATTTCGAAACGCGTTCTGCCTGGAGCGAGTTTGCCTGATCTGAGTTTCGATTCGTTCTTCACGCATATTTTGGCTCATGAGTTAAGCCATGGGATTGGCCCGCAGCAGATCAGTGTCGCGGGACGAGCGACCACCACCCGCAAAGAACTTAAGGAACTCTATAGCGCCATTGAGGAGGCTAAGGCAGACATCACCGGACTCTTCATGCTGCAGTATTTGTACGACCATCAGCTCTTGAAGGGTGGCCCCGATGCCGAACGCAAGCTCTACACAACCTTCCTCGCTTCGGCTTTTCGCTCCATGCGGTTTGGGATCAAAGAGGCGCATGGGAAGGGCATGGCTATGCAGTTCAACTACTTGCTCGATAAGGGGGGATTCGTAGCTAATAAGGATGGCACCTACGCTGTCGACTTCGGGAAGATCAAGTCGGCTGTCAGCGATCTTGATCGGGAATTGCTAACCATTGAGGCGACTGGCGACTATGCACGCGCGAAGCACATGCTGGGCGAGCTCGGCGTGATCCGGCCGGCTCTGGAGCAAACTTTCGCGAAGCTGGCCGACATTCCGACCGATATCGAGCCACGATTCGTCACGGCCAACGAACTGATGAATGTCCGCTAAATCTCGCAACCAAGGGCTGCTGGTGTTGATGATGGTCCCGATCGCATTGGCTATTTGGACGCTGCTGCCTGGGTCTGCTTCGAAAGTGAACGACCTGGGTTACATTTCGGCTTGCCCCTTCGCGCCCTGGAGCACTCTTTCCATGCTCCTCTTGGCAGGAGTGATTTGGGTGATTCGGCAATACTTCATTACACGTCCCCCCGTTGCTCCTTCTCTTTAGAAGAGCCGCTTAGCTCTGTCAAAAACAGCCCGCAGCATTGGCTCGGTCAGCTTCCCGGTGGAGGTGTTTTGCTGGCTCGGATGATAGGAAGTGATGAGCCAAGGCAGGA
>JANXQZ010000001.1 GCA_025353235.1 Bryobacterales bacterium | reverse complement strand
GCGCTCGTGACCTCCCCCGGCGTTGTGACGGCGGTCTGGTCTATTTTCACCAGAATATCCCCAGCCTTGATGCCAGCCTTTTCCGCCGCGGACTCCTTCACTACCGATCTGACGAGAACCCCTTCTTTGACCCCAAAATACCCAGCCAATTGCTTGGTGAGCGATTCCGCTTCGATCCCCAACATGGAACTGCTCCAGGTGGTAAACACGCGCGGAATGTCAGGCATTGGAACGTTGGGCATGTCGAACCAAGTATCCCCGCCGTGGCTTAGAACCACGCCGGATTTACGCGATCCCATGACGACCGGAATTGCCTGCGCAGCGCCATTTCGGCTGACCAAAAGCTTTACTTCGCGGCCGACCGGAGTCTCCCGGACAAAGCGCATGAATTGTTCCAGGCCCTCCACTCGCGCGCCGTTATACTCTAGGACCACGTCGCCCACTTTGACGCCGGCCTTGGCTGCGGCACTCTCGTCATCCATGCGCGTGATCTCCACACCATGCGTGTCCTTGAGCTTCAGCTCATGCCCACGGTTGGAATCCAGCTCGGCGACCCCCACACCCAGGTAGCTCTGGCCTCCCGCCGCACCCCGCATTGCGAATAGCATGGAGGCGGGTTCAGGCGGCTCCGGGGGTTGGGGAGGCAGTGGGCCTTGCGCGCCCAGGGGCGACATCGCCAAAATCATCGTGCCAATCGGCAGTAAATTCCTCATAATCGATTTCTCCCGGAAGACTTATTTCTGACGGCGAAGGTAGATGGTCCCGCCCGATACGTAGATCCGAAGAATCGGACCACCGCCATTCAGCGCGCCTTGGGCCAGCACGGCAAGCCCGCTGTTCATCCCAGCCGGGCGGACCCGTATTTGCGGAAAATCAGAGACTATTCCCCGCCCGCCCGTAGACTCGTTTCTGGCCTCAACCGTCACTGGCGTATTGGACGGTAGAAAAACAGTAATGTCACCAGAGCTGGTACTGAGCAGCGAATCCTCGATTCTGGTGGCTGAGAGAAGTTCGGCCAGTATGTTGCCCATGGCGGTGGTGGCACGCACAGAACCACCCCCGATGTTTTTGAGCCGGATGGCGCCCGCGCTCGATTCACAACGAACTCCCTTCGACGCGCTCACTTGAATCGCGCCGCCGGAGTTGTCCGCCGTCACCAATCCCGCTGCCTCGCGCACCTCGATTACACCGCCGGCAGTGTGCGCGTAGACCTCGCCTGCGGACCGATCCACTTGCACGTTGCCGCCGCCGGTTGAAGCATGGACCGTTCCTTCGCTATTGTGGATAACGATATCGCCGCCCGCCGTTTCAAACCAGGACTCGCGTCCAACCGAATCCACCCGGATGTTGCCACCGCCCGAGAAGCAGCGAACCCCTCCCGCCACTCGACCGATCCGAACCTCGCCCCCGCCAGTCTTGAGCGAGACACCCGCACCAAGCCGTTCCAGCTCGATGCGCCCAGCCGCTGTTTCAACTTGCAAATGGCAGGCTAGATCGGAAGCCGTCACATTCCCGCCCAGCGTTGTGACGATCGCTTCCCGCAGACTGTTCGGCACCACTATGGACAGCTCTGCGGAATGCATTACCCGGCGAGGCGTGGCCAACTCGAGCGCCAGCATCGTGCCGAAAACCTTCATCCTCAACTGGAAATCGCGCATCGACACTTCCGCGTCAGTGTGCGAACTCGAACGTACCCGCGTTTTCAATGTATAGGTGACTGGGCCGTTCCCCTCCAGACCGCGAAGTACAACCGATCCCTCGGTCGAAATATGAACGCGCCCGGTTGGGTCGAGCGGAATAGTCCCAGTCTGGATCTGCAGCCAGTCGGACCCATCGCGCGTGATCGGTGGTTGGGCGGTCGCGAGGCTAACGATACTCAAGAATGGAATGAGCGCCTTCATCAATGCTTGAATCTCGTTTCTGGAGCAGGCTGCTAGAACGACTCAACCGAGGCTTTCATGTCATGCAGGGCCTTCTGGCACCTCATCCGGACATAGCCGTTATCTTCCTTGCGCATCAGCTCCTGAAGCACTCCCACCATTTGAGGCTGCTCTTTCTGTTGAATCAGAAGATCGATCACCTGCGTTCGCACACCCGGATTCTTATCCGCAAGCAGGACCTGCGACAAAGTCTGGCGCACTTCGGGATCGCCCGCCGAGCCCTTCAAACCTTCCAGCGCCTTCAGCCGAACTCCAGCGTTGGCATCGTGCCGCAATGCGTATAGGAGCGCACTGCGAACATCCGCCATTTCAGGGCGGCTCTTCAGCAAATCCATAGACTCCACTCGGAGGCCCGGATCTGCCGGATCTTTCGCAGCAGTCAGCAGAAGCCGCTGGATTCGCTCGTCGCCCATATTGCCCGTGAGCGTTCGCTGCCTGGTTTCCTCCACCACAATCTGGATTCTTCCCGACGCTTCAGGCTCGACATAGCGCACCCGCGATGCAATCGGATCTGCGACTCCCGCTGATACGAACCCACCGAGAGCTCCCGCAGGAACGAAGCGCGCGCCGAAGAAACCCATGGCCACCAAAGCCAGCGCGCCGATCGGCTGGGCCACCGACGGCATGTGGAATTTGACGGTGAACATCTCCCGCAAATTGCCCCAGAAAGAGTCGTGGCCCTTCGCCGAGGCGGACAAGCGGCTTTGAAATTCCTGACGGGAAGCGCGCAGCGCGTCCGAAGTCACGGTAAGCTCGGCGTGGTCGAATGCAGCGTGCAAGGTCCTCTCGCGCGCCAGGTCGCTGCGGCAAAGTTCGCACTCGTCGAGGTGGGACTCCAATTGGTCCTCTGCATCGAACGACAGCTCCCCGTACAAAAACAGCGGAAGGTTATTGCGAACTTCTTCGCACGTCATACGAAGTCCCCCAACGACGCGCGCATTTTCTGGGTCGCGCGAAACAGACAATTTTTCGCGGCTTCTTCAGACGTCCCTAGGGTTTCACCGATGGCGCGCAACCTCATTCCTTGATAGTGCCTCAATTCGAACACCATGCGTTCACGCGGGGTCAGGCCTTCCAGCACTTGGCGAATCCGGCCCTTCAGTTCATTACTCATCAGTTGACGCTGCGGATTGCCATGGGCCCGGCTCTCTTCGACGGTATCCATCCGATCCAGCACCCCGTCGCTCGTCTCCACCACGGTGGTCTCTTCTTTGCGCACGCGGCGCTTTCGCAGTGCGTCGAGACAAAGGTTGGTGACGATTCGATACAACCAGGTATGAAAGCTGCAATCGAATCGAAAGTTGTGCAAATTCCGGAAAACGCGCAGAAACGCTTCCTGATAAACGTCGTTGGCGTCTTCGGGCGACCGAAGCAAATTCAAAGCCAGACGGAGCACGGATTGGTCGTATTGACGCACCAACTGCTCAAAGGCGCTCTGGTCGCCGGCTTGAGCCGCACGAATCAGCGCTGACTCATCCATCCTGACGGCCGTTTGAGCCATAGTCGCGGCAATTGCTGATGTATTCCCCTGCAATGGATATTGGACGGACCAACCCCGGAAACGTCACGCTTCCGTTCCTGCGTATCATCCCACGTATCATGGTGAAGCAGGAGGCGAACTTGTGAAATTCATCTGTACTTGGTTTCCAATTCTATTTTCTGGAGCGATCGCGATCGCGCAGCCCACGGTTTCAGCAGTGGTAAACGCGGCCAGCAACGCCGTTCCGGGTCTGCCTAACTCATCGATTGCGGAGGGGTCCATGTTTGTCGGCTACGGCGCGAACATGGGATCGTCAAGCCTGGTCCAGGCTTCCAATTATCCGCTTGCAACTAACTTGAGCGGAACGTCCGTCAAGGTTTCGATCGGCGGCACGTCCGTGGATGCAATCATGATCTACACTTCGGCGGCCCAGTTCGCGGCGGTTCTGCCTTCAGCCACTCCCGTGGGAACCGGCACAATCACGGTCAGCTACAACGGCCAAACCAGTGACCCCGCGCCGATTACGGTGGTTCAGAACAGCTTTGGAATTTTTGCGGTGAACCAAGCTGGCAGTGGCGCAGGAATTGTGACCTTTGCCGACTATGGCCTCGTGGGCCTGGCGAAAGCGGCGAATCCGGGCGAGACGCTCCTTATCTGGGGAACGGGTCTCGGTCCAGTGAAAGGCAACGAGGCGGGTGGCCCGCTCCCAGGCGATCAGACGAGCATCCCGGTTGAGGTCTATATCGGCGGCAAGCAGGCGGCTATCGCTTACCGGGGACGATCAGGCTGCTGCACGGGTCTCGACCAAATCGCGTTCGTGGTGCCCGCTGGCGTTGAGTCGTGCAACGTTCCAGTCGTGGTAAAAATCGGCAACACCGTCAGCAACTTCACCAGCATCGCGGTGGCCGCCAGCGGGCGGACTTGCGTTAGCGCCAGCGGGATGGACCTTCCGACTATTTTCAGCGGGCCTAACGTATCCGTCGGAGTAGTGAGCCTGACGCGCTCGATTACCCAATCATCGGGGATCGGAGGGATCGGCGCCGGAATCAAGAAGTCAGACGGTGGAAGCGCCACTTTCTTGAAGTTCAAGCTGCCGGTGGGTGGGTTCCCTGCGTTCTTAGTGGACAGCGTGTCATTTGGGGCATGCACTGTGACCACTATCTCGGGCGTATTGACCAGCAGTCTGGGTGATTTTTCCTTCCAGGGACTGGATGCCGGCCCCTCCATCAGCATCAATGGGCCGAGCGGCATGCGGACCTTGTCCAAGTTGCCGGGCTCAGACCAAACCGGATTCTATAGCTCGATGCTGGGCGACACGTCCGTTGGCAATTATCTGGATCCGGGCAAGTACACCTTCACGGGTACTGGCGGGGCCGATGTTGGCGCATTCACCACTTCGGTCAACGTTCCGCAGCCGTTGATCTGGACTAACCAGGCTGCCGTAAGCACTGTAAATCGAGGGAGTGGCGTTCAGGTGACCTGGTCCGGCGGCGACCCGAGCGCTTACGTCAACATTGGAGGCGGCAGTTTCGCCATCTCAAGCGATAGCAAGGTGATCGGCGCGAGTTTTACCTGTCGGGCGCGAGTCAACGACGGGAGTTTTACGGTTCCTCCAGTGGTGCTGCTGAGTCTCCCGGTTAGTTCTTCGTTCAGCGGCTTCGCAATTCCAGGCTCCTTGAGCGTGGGAACCTCCACGGCTCCTCAACTATTTTCTGCGACTGGCATTGACTACGGAGCCGCTACATCGGCTGTGACCAATTCGAGAGACGTTACCTATCAGTAAAGAACTGGATAGGTATGTTCGCTAACGCCGCCAAGCGTCTTTCAGCTTTTCGGCAAAAACTGAAACGGGGCGCTCGCGCGGCGGCTGAGACACCGGAGCAGGGGGCAGGGAAATCGCCTGTACTGCTTGCACAGGCGGCGGTTGCACGACTGCAGCTGCCGCCTCGCCATCCAAGAATTTCGTCTTTTTCAGTACAGCCCGGTCCAGCGCGGAATTGTATGCCGTCCAGCACCCTTCCACATTGCGATCCTTCGCCACCATTGCCCGCATGCACTCCATCTTGGAATCCAGATTATCCAGATGATGCAGCAGCAGCGCCTCGGGAAACAACGGAATCTTGGGCGACCCGTACTCCACCTCGCCGTGATGGCTCACGATCAAATGCTCCACCAGGATTCGCAGGCGGGGCGGAAACTCTGGAATCCGCGCCAGCTTGTCATTCAGCATGCGCAACCCGATCACGATATGTCCCAGCATCTGACCCTCCGCACTGTACCCGAAGCTGCGCTCGTAGGTGAGTTCGGCGATTTTCCCCACGTCGTGCAGGATCGCTCCCGTCAGGACCAAATCCAAGTCGACGTGCTTGTAATGCGCAGCGGTCATCTTGGCCAGCGCGCACATTGACAGCACATGCTCGATCAGTCCGCCAAGAAATGCATGATGGACGGTCTTCGCCGCTGGGGCGATCTTGTACAGCCGCATCACGGGCTCATCTGTCATGAAGGAGTCCAGCAACTGCCGCAAGAAAGGATTGGCTATACCAGCCACAATCAGCTTCAGCTCCGCGAACATCTCCCCCGCGCTGCGTTCCGAGGAAGGAAAATAATCGGCGAACTCCACTTCGCCCTCGTGGACCTTCGCCAGCTTATGCACCGTCAACTGCTGACGGTTCTGATGGATTTGCAGGAGTCCCTTGACGCGGACAAAATCGTCGCGCTCAAACGTGTCGAGCACCTCGGCGACGTTGTCCCACATCTTGGCGTCCAGTTCGCCCGTGCGGTCTCCGAGCAAAAGGGAGAGATAAGGTTCGCCGCTCTTCTTCTGCCGGATGTCCTTCAGTTGAACCAGAAGCGTCGCCGTGATGAGCTGATTCGGCCGAAGATCGGAAACGTAAGGCGACTTCATGCGCTACTTCGACGATGAACTCTTGTCCTTCGCCGTGGTGCCCGGGATCGGCACCGCCCACAGCAATTTCTTCCGGTGCTGCTTGTCCGCAACTTCGGCCTTTGTCACGGTCTCGGGCTTGAGGGTAGCGGGATCCGCCCATGCGGTGCTCTTGCCGGGTGCCGCTCCGCTATCGATGTAGTCGGGCTTGATTTCGAGGAAAGCGCTGGTGCGCAGCTTCGTCAGGAACTCGCGCATCGCAGGCTGCATACGCGGAGTGTACAGCTTTTCCATGATTTCGTTTTCAACGTCGGCCAGGTCCGCCTGTCCCTGCTTCTGATGCTCTTCCACCTTGTAGATCTCGTATCCATTGTCGACGCGCACCGGATCCGTGATGTAGCCTTTCGGCTGAGTCCAAACCAAGCCTTCGATGATGGCGTTCAAGTCGCCCTTTTTGAATCCACCAAGTTCTCCGAAGGTCTTGGCCGTGAGGGCATCGGAGTTGTCGCGGGCGAGTTCCGGGAAGCGCTCGCCTTTGCGCGCGCGAGCCACCAGATCCTTCGCTTTCTTCTCCGCCGCTGCTACGCCCGCTGCATCCTTGCCTTCCGTGGAAACGAGAATATCGCGCAGGAACACGCGCTCCTCCCGCACAAATTCGGTCTTGTGCTCGTTGTAATATTTCTGGACCTCGTCGCGCTTGATGTTCATCTTCCCGCCAACTTCCTGGCGAATCACGCGCTGCGTCAGCATAGAGTTCTTCATCTCCAGCTTCCAATCCTCGAAGGGTACGCCGGTTTGCTGATGGACGAACTCCTGGAATTTCTCGGGGTCCGCGATCTTCGCCTCAGACTGCAGGTTCGCCATGTATTTGCTCACCTCAGGATCGACGTTGATGCTGAGATCTTTGCCTTTCTGCACCAGCAGCAACTGGTCGATCTTGTCGCGGAGCACGTCTTTGCTTGCGTCCGCGTACGCTTTCTGAAGAGCTGGTCCAGTGGCGCCTCGCTGCTGGAGAGCCGCAAGCAACTCCTGACGGCTCTTCTCGAGATCGCCCCTGGTGATGATGTCTCCGTTTACCTTGGCGACGATCTCTTCGATCAGCGTGGGATCGGCGGACCAGGACGCAATTTTGGCCAGCAACAGGCAACCCAATAACTTCATATACCTTATTATCTACGATTGTGAATTTCAAAACGAACCCAACTGTGCCCCAGACCTTGGGTTGACTGGCGCAGGCTTAGCGTGAAATAACCCACTAGTCTTCGTAAGTCATTGAAAAGACCCCAGCTTGAGCAGGACTTTGAAGTGCTTCCCTCCCTTGGGTATGAAACGGCTTAGTGCTTTGGTACGAACGGCAACCTTGGTGACCGTGATCGCGCTGTGCTTGACCGGTGCGAACAGGAAGCATCAATACTCCCCGCGAGAGTTAGCTTTTTACGCGGATGCCACCACCGTTGATTTTGTTCGGCCCGGTCTGGTGTTCAAGATTACGAGCGCGCAGATTGCCTCCAATGGCACAATCACCGCAACGATCGCGATCGCCGACCCGGAGGGCCTTCCTCTCGACAGAACCGGAGTAACAACGCCCGGCCCAGTCGCCATCAGCATGGTTGCTGCCACGATCCCCAAGGGCCAGGAACAATATGTGGCGTACACCACCCGCATTCAAAAGAGTCCGATCACCGGCGTTTCAGCAATTCAGGGCTCGGCAGATGCGGGGGGCACGTTCACGCAGGTAAGCGACGGCATTTATAAGTATACGTTTGCCACGAAAGCGCCATCTGGTTTCGACCCGATGGCTACGCACACAATCGGCGCTTACGGTTCTCGCAATTTGACGCTCTTCAACCTAGGAACCAGCTACGCTTCCACCACCTTTGACTTCGTTCCCAACGGCGCGCCCGTGCAGGTAACCCGCGATGTGGTTAAGACCAGCGGCTGTAACAACTGCCACGATCAGCTTTCCGCTCACGGCGGTTCGCGTCGCGGTGTTGAAATGTGCGTTCTATGCCACAATCCCCAATCCGTTGACCCGGACACCGGGAACACCATCGATCTCAAAGTA
Organism: Bryobacterales bacterium; assembly: GCA_025353235.1. Lineage (GTDB taxonomy): Bacteria > Acidobacteriota > Terriglobia > Bryobacterales > Bryobacteraceae > JANXQZ01. The sequence continues at coordinate 3,927 of JANXQZ010000001.1, read as the reverse complement.
ATGGTGCACAAGATCCATATGGGATCTAGCCTGCCTAGTGTCAAGGCCGGGAAGCCGTATCAAATTATTGGCTTCAACCAGGGCGTGAGCGACTGGTCGACAGTAGTCTATCCGGCGGACGCAAGGCGCTGCGAGACATGCCACCAGCAAAACGTCAATGCGGCGCAGGCCACGGCCCATCTAACGAAGCCCACGATTGCAGCGTGCGGCTCTTGCCATGACGACGTGAATTTTGCCACTGGCGTGAACCACCCGGGTGGTCCACAGTTTGACGATAACCTGTGCTCAACCTGCCATATTCCCCAAGGTGAGATCGATTTTGACGCATCCATTAAGGGCGCCCACGTTATCCCGACAGAATCTGCAATGCTTGCAGGCCTGGCGGTCGCGATCACGAGTGTTCAGAACGGCAAGGCCGGCACTCAGCCGACTGTGAACTTTACCATAAACGACACGTCTGGTAAGCCAGTGCTTCCTTCGGCTCTGGGCGCGCTCTCGTTTACCATGGCCGGTCCAGCCTCGGACTACGGATACACAAGCTTCGGCGCCGATGTGACCACCCCCGGCTACGTCACGGAGAGCGCGACAAGTGCCACTTGCGGCAGTGACGGAAGCTGCGTCTATACCTTCAAGCACGCCGTTCCAGCTCAGGCCACCGGGACATACTCCGTCGGCGTGGAGGCTCGGCGAACCGAGACTTTACTGCCTGGGACCACCAAGGAACAGAGCGTAACCTACGGGGCGAAGAACCAAGTTGTGAGCTTCTCAGTGGACGGATCGCAGGTTATGCCGAGGCGGGCCGTTGTGGCCACCTCCAATTGCAATCAGTGTCATGTAGCGCTATCGGTGCACGGGACCTTGCGAAATCAGACCGAGTATTGCGTGCTGTGCCACAACCCTTCCAATACAGATGCAGCTCGTCGTCCTGCAGCGGTGGTGGCAGCCGATAAGGCTGCTCCCCCGCAGGGCGTCAATTTTAATCTGATGATTCACCGGATTCACACCGGCGAAAACTTGCTTGCCGATAACCGTCCTTACGTCGTCGTGGGTTTCGGCGGCAGCCACAACGATTTCAGCGATGTCCGCTACCCCGCAATGAGCCCAACCGGCGCGGCCGGCGACACTCGCAACTGCTCCATGTGCCACCTGAATGGCAGCGAGCAGAACCTCCCGACTGGCCTCAACACCGTGATCGATCCCCAAGGCCCGATCAATCCAATCCAGCCAGTGGCTTCGGCTTGCACTGGCTGCCACGTGAAAATCACGACCGCCTCCCACGCGCTGGCGAACACGACAACGCTGGGGGAAAGCTGCACGGTGTGTCACAGCTCAGCCGCGGCCTTCTCGGTCGGGCAGGTGCATGCGCAGTATTGAAGCTGTCTGGCTCTTATCGCTGATCGCGGGCGTTTTGGCTGGGCAGAGCGCTCCATCCCCATTTGCTGGTTCGGAAGCATGCGGAACCTGTCATGAAGACATCTCTAAGAGCTTCGCGAAGAGTCCACATCATGCGGTGGACGTGGATAAGAAGCGGGGTTGGGAAGGGCGGGCCTGCGAATCTTGTCACGGTCCAGGTCAGAAGCACACCGAATCGGCCTCCGCGGATGACATTCGCAACCCCGCCAAGCTCACTGCTGCAATAGCCGATAAAGGCTGTCTCACCTGTCACCTGAACCAGCCGACGCACATAGGCCGCTTGCAAAGCAGTCACGCCAAGGACCAGGTCGCCTGCACTACCTGTCATAAGGTGCATGCCAACGGGCCACTCGGCTTAGTAGCGCGCAAAGCGTCGGCGATCAACGAGCAATGCGCGAGCTGTCATCTGAACGCCTCGGCGCAATTCCAAAAGCCATTTCACCATAAGCTTCCAGAGGGCGCGATGAGTTGCGTCGATTGCCACAACCCGCATGGCAGCATCCGGCCCGCGAGCACGCAAATCTTCGCCGCCAATGAGCCCGGCTGTCTGCGCTGTCATGGAGACAAGCGTGGCCCGTTTACATTTGAGCACGCGCCGATGCGCTTTGAAGGCTGCGGGAGCTGTCATGAAGCCCATGGTTCCGCCAATCCGCGCATGCTCGCGCGGCAGGAAGTGCGGCTGGTCTGTCTCGAATGTCACGCGAATCTGCCGACGGTGAAAACTAGTGGAGTCTTAGGTGTTGTGCCGCCCGCGTTTCATGATCTTCGCTCGCCGCGGTTCCAGAACTGCACGGTCTGCCACCAGAAGATCCATGGAAGCCACGTGGACAGGAATCTGCTGCGATGAGACCCCTCCTTGTATTCGCGCTGCTTCTGCCTATGGCGGCGCAGCAGGATTCAAAACCGGCGGAATCGCCCGTACCTGCTGCAGAATCGTGGCTCACCGGCTCCGTCGATCTCGGCTATCGCTGGCGAACCGATGTAGCGGGCAGCTTCAACACTTACCGCAGCATTGTAAACCTCGGCTCGGGACCAAAGCTGCTCGGGGCCGATTTCACGCTTGCCGATCCGAAACATCGAGCTTTCGATCAACTGCGCGTGCGCGCGTCCAGTTGGGGCGACGATCCTTATTCCACCTTCCATCTCGATGCCAACAAATCGAAGCTGTACGATTTCAGCGCCGATTATCGCAATATCGCCTACTTCAACTTCCTGCCTTCGTACGCTGATCCGCTGCTGGCACGCGGCATTGTGCTGAATGAACAGTCTTTCGATACCCGCCGCAGGTTCGCCAACTTTACGCTTGACCTGCTGCCCGGAAATTGGTTCATCCCGTATCTCGCATACGACCGCGATTCAGGCTCGGGCACAGGCGCCACCGCGTTTGTCTCCGATGGCAACGAGTATCCCGTGCCGAACCGGCTGCACGACCAGACGAGTCTCTATCGAGGCGGCGTTCGTTTCGAGCTGCGCCGCTTTCATGCCACGCTGGAGGAGGGCGGCACGACGTTCAAAGACGATCAGAGCGCGTATCAAAACTCAGGCTCTACCAACTACGGCAACGTGCTCGCGCCGGTATTGGGCCAAAGGCTTGATCTCACCAGCCTTCTCGCCAGCTACGGGATTCGCGGGAGCAGCGTATATAGTAAAGGTCTGTTCACGGCCAGCGCCGCTTCGTGGCTCGATCTATACGCACAATTCTTGTACAGTCAGCCCGATAGCAATGTGCATTATCAACAGGCCGACACGGGAAATCTTCTTCTTCGGAACCAACTGTTGTTCTATAGTAGCGAGCAATTTCTGCTCTCGTCCGCCGCGAAGCTGCCGCATACCACGGCGAGCTTCGGTGCGGAGATCCGGCCTCTCAACCGCGTGCGAATCGTCGAATCGTGGCTCACGGATCGTCTGCACAATGCTGGCTCGGCATCTTCAAATCAGCTTCTTTCCAGCGTGGGAGCTTCGCAGCAAATAACTGCGCTGCTTAGTTCCGCACTCGCCACCAACTACAGCCAGCAGGAGATCGACTTTTTCTTCGACGCGACCTCGAAGCTTACGCTGCGTGGAGGCTATCGCCAAGTGTGGGGCGACGCGAGCCAGGCGACGCTTCCTGCAGCAGGCTTGGCCAGCTCCGACCACGGCACACTGCGGCGCAATGTCGGCCTCGGCGCAGTCACCTTCCGCCCCAGTCACGGAATCTCGATCACGGGCGAGGTGGAAGGCGCATCCAGCGGCGGAGCCTATTTCCGCACCAGCCTTTACAACTACCAGAAGGTTCGGGCGCAGGCGCGCTATCAAGCGACAACCTCGCTCAGCTTGTCGGCCGATTTCACGTTGCTGAACAATCAAAACCCTCAGCCCGGTGTCAACTACGATTACCTCGCGCATCAGGAGTCGCTTGCCCTTCTTTGGTCGCCTAAGGCGGGGAAGATGTGGGATTTTCAAGGCTCCTACACCCGCTCCACGATGCGCTCCGATATCGGCTATCTCTCGCCCCAGGATCTGCAGCCGCAAAGG
>JANXQZ010001226.1 GCA_025353235.1 Bryobacterales bacterium | reverse complement strand
CTCCGGGTCCTGGGCACCCAGCTTGATTCCATCGATTCCCTTATTGGCGGCCCATCGGACCCATTCACGGGCAAGTTCGGGCGTCTGCACGAGAGTCGGTTTCCAACCCTCGCCGGTAAACGGACGATGGTAGGCATAAATCCTTGGCGCGGTGATTAGGTTCTTGGCGCTACGCTCGCGTTCGCGCAGAGTCCAGTCCATGGGACCGGCCGGCACTCCCCGCACCGTGGTCACGCCGTGGGCCAGCCAAAGCTTGTGAACATATTCGGCGTCGGGAGCCTTCGGAGCTCCGCCGGTGTGGACGTGCAAATCGACGAATCCAGGCATGATGTACATGCCTGCTCCGTCGAGCTCCTTCGTGCCCTTCGCTGGACGCCCCTGCTCGCGAATCGGTGTGCCGGGCGATCCGACGCTGCGGATCTCCGCAATGCGATTCTTCTCAACGACGATGTCCACTGGTCCGCGCGGAGGCGCACCTGTGCCGTCGATCATCGTGATTCCGCGAATCACCATGCGGTCAAATGGCCCATCCCCTTCCTTGCGGTCAGGCGAGCCGTTGATCTTCATATCTTGCTGCGCGTTGGCGATTGCCAGCGTGAGCAGAACTAGAGAAATGAGAGATTTATGCATGAAGGCTTGGGCGAAAGTATAACATGCGAAGACGCTGCCAGTTTCGCGACACTCGAGAGCGAATCCAGTCAGCGAGGTCAGGAGTCTAGCCGTTGAAAGCGAGGAACACGCCGCATCGAGAGGAACGCAGGGCGCAATGGCCGCGCCAGCGCAGAGTCGAGGAGACCCTCGTCCCGCACGCCCGACGCGCCCCCACAGCTGGCAAAGCTTTCCTCATGCAGAAGCAGCAAGGCCTTCTTGTCTGATCCAGCGTGGCTCGGCGGTCATTTCGCGAGCGCTCTAAAGGTGTCCCGGTATTCCTTCATGAACTTACGGCCGGCGTCGAGCTGATCCGCTTGAGTGACCGCCACGGCTTGTCTCCTTTCTACCTATAACAACCTATAACTATTGCTTAACGGCTTACATGTCCTTAATAATACTGGATGCTATTGAAGAGTTAAGAGGAGCTTGCCTCTGTTTCTGACGAAGATTCTGACATGTTTTTTGATCAGTAGTCGCCCGCCAGTTCCCGATTACGGGAAAGATCAGCTCGCGGCGCGCATTAACGTCAGCTGTCAGAGCAGGGTTGCGAAACGTGCTACCTTGATCGAGATCTTTCGCAGGAGAACTGCCATGTCTCAGAATCGCTGGACCATCGCCGCCGCTGGCGTGGTGATGCAACTCGCGCTCGGCGCAGTTTATGCCTGGAGCGTTTTCCGGACTCCTCTAGTCAAGACGTTTGGCTGGAGCATCTCGCAAGTCACACTCACATTCACAATCGCCATCTTCACTCTTGGGTTGGCCGCCTTCGCCGGAGGCTTGTGGATGCGAGCCAAGGGTCCCCGAGTGGTGGGGATCACCGCCGGAATTCTCTATGGACTCGGCGTCTTTCTGGCTCGCTTTTCAGACCAAGGCCTGTGGGTCCTGTACCTGACTTATGGAGTTCTTGGAGGCGCAGGACTAGGGCTCGGCTACATCGTTCCGGTTGCAACTCTAGTGAAGTGGTTCCCCGACAGACGCGGTTTCATCACCGGGATCGCGGTAGCCGGATTCGGCGCCGGAGCGTTGCTTACGGCACCCATTGCCACCCGTCTGATCCAAAACGCCGGCGTGCTAAACACGTTTGCGATACTTGGCAGCGCCTATCTGATCCTGGTGGTAGGAGCGGCCGCGTTCATGGC